>JAILLW010000133.1 GCA_024692955.1 Lachnospiraceae bacterium
CAGTTTTGGCGTCTCACGACACTTTTTTGGGGGCGCGCTTCGTTTCCGGGAAGGGAGAGTGTGTCGCGAACCGCAGTTTTGGCCTTTCACAACACATCCGCGGGGCGCCGGGCCCCGCGGCATCAGAAATCATTTCTTTAACCATTCCACCAGGTCCATTACATGTTCAAAGTCCAGTGAACTGCCGTCATTTTCAAATGTGGTGATCAGATTATCCATCGGATAATACCCGTTTGCAATGTATTTCTGAATCTTGCTCTGTGCATTGAGCATATATGCCGGTTGCGACATCAGGCCAAAATGTTCCCAGATGACAGTCTTCCCGTCGCGGGGCCTTCGTATTGTGAAATCCGGATAAAGCGTTATATCATCCAATATAAGCCGGCTTTCGTATCGGAAGGGAATTCCTTCGGAAAAAAGTGCCGAAAGGATGAAAGCCTCGGATTTGGATCTGACCAGTTCTCCGTTGGAAGCGCGAACGATCAGATGATCGGTATGCAGTGGATTCTTTTCATAAGGAGCCTGGCACCATTCCGCCAGTTCCTCTTCCAGCCGTTTTGTCCGGAGCAATTCGGCAAATCCCGGATCGTTCCGCATGGAAACTGACTTTCCGCCATTTTCGGGAAGATGCTTCAGACATTTTCGCAGGGCTTCCAGTGTTTGACAATTGTCCTGCAGACATTGCTGATAATAGGTCTTTTTCGCGAAACGAACGGCCTGAGCGCGTTCTTTTTTAGACAGATAAACAAATTTGGAAGAACCGGCAGAATCTTTGACCCGGACAAACCATTTTACCCTGCTTCCCTCTCTGCGGCATGCCAGGATTCCGTCAGGCATGTCCGACATATTCCGAAGTATTAATGAGTTTTCTTCTGCCAGCTTCGCGATTTCCAATTCGATTCTTTCTCTGATGAACATAAAATGTATCCTCCTTATTTGTTTTGCTGTTAATTTATAAAGGCTCGGATCCTCACCCTGCGTCCGTCCCGATCCACGTTCAGGGTGATGGCGCCTGAAGATACGGTTTCCAGGATCCGGGTATCGGTTTTCTCAAGCCGCTTTATCAATTCCGGATGGGGATGGCCGTAGCGATTGTTTTTGCCGCAGGAGATCACGGACAGGCGCGGGGAGGTCAGGGCAAGAAACTCCGCGGGAGTGGAGTTTCCGGAACCGTGGTGAGCGACTTTAAGGACGGTAAGGGGAAGAAGGATATCCGGAGAATCTTCCACCGGAACCTGCGCCCGGCTGCCACTGCTTTCCACCGGAACCTGCGCCCGGCTGCCACTGCTTTCCACCGGAACCTGCGCCCGGCTGCCACTGCTTTCCTCGGGAACCTGCGCCCGGCTGCCACTGCTTTCCACCGGAACCTGCGCCCGGCTGACACTGCTTTCCTCCTTAACCAGCTTTCGGATGAGCCGGTCTTCGCCCGCTCCCTGAATGTCTCCGGTAAAAAGTGCCGAGAAATCACCTCTTTGGACATACAGGCAGACGGAAGCTTCGTTCGGATCCTCCGCAGGATAATCCGGAGCTGGGTGAAGGATCTTCAGCGAAAGACCGGGGATCCCGGAGGATATGACACAGGTGTCATTTACATAACTGACGGGAATGTCATTTCTTTCCGCTGTTGCGGAAAGCTGTACCATCCCTTCGGAACGGGCCGCATCGGCCATATCCGGAAGCCACAGCCCCCGGATCCTGATGCCTTCCTCTTTGCACAGTTCCATCAGCTCAAGGATCCCTCCGTAATGATCGAGATCGGGATGAGTGACCAGAACCGCATCCAGCTCCGCGATGCCCCGGTCGTGAAGACAGGGGATCAGACGATAGCGTCCCACTTCGGATACCGAGGTGGAGCCGGCATCGATGAGGAGTGTAAACTCATCGGAAAGTCCGGGGATCACCAGCGGACATTCGGATGCTCTTGCGCGAAGAAGGATCCCGTCACCCTGCCCAACATCGAGAAACGTGACTTCAAGCCCGCTTCTTACACGGAGAATGAGGATCAGAGCGGCACAAAGAAGGATCCCCCAGCGGATTCGGAACATAAGCTTTTTCCGAAAAAGAAAAAGAAGAAGGGCGACGCCGGCATAGAGGAAAACCTGAAGCGGATGCGGGCTTCCGGCATGGCAGGTCCCGAAGGGAAGCCCGTCCGCCAGGGAGGAAGCGATCCGGAAAAAGCCCAGGATCCCGACGGCTGTGAGGCGGAAAGGTACGACGGCAGGCGGGCCGATAAAGGAAGTAAGGATTAGCAGGAATCCGACCGGAATGAGGATGCTCATGGCGGGGATCACAAGCAGATTAAGAAGAACGGAAACAAGCGGGGCGCGGCCGGTAAAACTGAGATTAAGCGGAAGAGTGATAAAAAAGACCGACGGCGGACCGAGTAAAAAGGCCCGGAGTGGGGAGCCCGGAGAGGATTCGTCGTGACAAAGGAGAGGTAAAAGCAGTGCGATCCCGGCTGCGCATCCATAGGAAAAGAGAAAGCCGGAATAAAAGATATAAAGGGGCTCGCCCAAAAGGATCAGGGCGGCGGACAGGGAAAGGGCTGTCAGAAAATCATAACTTCTCTTAAGGACAAGGGCCAGCATCGACATGGAAAACATAAAGACGGCGCGGATCGAGGATACCGAAAAGCCGGTCATGATACCGTAAAGGAAGAGGATCAAAGAGGAGAGAAGGGCAGCTGTCTTCCGCTTTCTTCCGGCTTTTTCGAAGATACGGAAAATCCCCATGCCGAGGATCGAGACATGCAGGCCCGAAATGCTGAGAATATGCGCGATCCCGTTTCGCTGATAAAGAGATTTCAGCTCCGGATCGAGCATCCCCTTTTCCCCCAGCAGCATGGTCTTCATGATCCCCGCTTCCTCTCCGGGAAGATACCGGTCGAGCCGGAACGAGAATTCCCGGCGGATCTGCCACAGGAGATCGCGCAGCTTTGAATACTCCGTTCCTTCTTCAAGGATCCTTGCCGAAGAAAGACCGAGATCGAAGCCCAGCGTCCGGTAATAGAGCAGGGCATCGAACTGCCCGGGATTCGTGGCACGCTCAAAGGAGAAAGCCTTTCCGGAAACAAGGATACGGCTTCCGATCTTCAGAGAGGAAACATCGGTATCACCGGAGGGATAGATAAGGACGGAGCGCGGAACCGGGAAGTCCCGGGGCCCGGAATCATTCTGAAGCCCGGAATCATTCTGAAGCCCGGCATCACTCCGAAGCCCGGAATCGCCGTCAAGCTGCACATCCCGACAATAAATAACGTACGATATTTTATTGTCCTTCAACCGGCTCTCGATCCGGTCAACTTTTCCGGACAGCGTAAGAGTAAGTCCGTCCGATTCGGAGAACTCATTCAGGTGCTTTTTCAGATAAAACGCGTAGATACTCAGAAGAGTGATCAGAAAAAGGCAGACAACCGTAAGGGGTCGTTTCATATTAAGCTCGGAATACCCGTGGATCGGGCCAGATGACTATAACACATCGGGACGAAGATCGCAAGAAGGAGTATATGTATCTTGGGTTATGCCTGTTTTGAAATGTGTTGCGCGGAGCAAAAACAACGATCCGCAACACACTTAAGGCGCGGGGAAGGCGTCGAAAAAGAAGCCGATTCCCGGGGCCTTTCGCCCGTGCCGATTGCATCAGCCTGCCGTTTGTGCTATATAAAAGAGGGTAATATCATTTTTGATCCAAGGAGGAGAATCATGGACAGTAATAATCTGAATCAGCAGCCGCAGCAATCCTATCAGCAGCCTTATCAGCAGCCGCAGCAACCCTATCAGCAGCCTTATCAGCAGCCGCAGCAGACCTACCGGCAGCCCGCATCCGAAAAGCCGGTCGGCCTCGGTGAGTGGCTGGGTACCCTGTTCCTTACCTGCATCCCCTGTGTGGGAGTTATTCTGCTTTTCGTATGGGCATTCAGCAAGGATACCTCACAGTCAAAATCGAACTGGGCGAAAGCACAGCTGATCTTTTCACTGATCATCCTGGTAATTACGATCCTGATCTATGTGGTCCTTTTTGCCGTTATGGGACTTGCCCTGCAGGATATGTTCTGATGAGCCTGCCTGCCTGATCTTCCATGCGTTTACGGTTATCCCGTAAAAGAAGTATCCGGCAACAGGTAAACAAGATCAGGGAAACGGAAGGGAGCGGCAGGAGAGCCGCTCCTTTTTCATGCCTGAAAGCGGCATTTACAAAATTGACGATATACCGTGCGGCAGGTATAATTACATAGTCGGACTGTATATAAATATGATGAAATCCATTCAGACCAAGATCATAATCGTGATATCCGTCATCATCATTCTGGTGGTGGTGGCATTTCTTATTACTTCCACGGCCCGGACGAATGCGATCCTTGAAGAGGATTCCGAGAATATCCTTCTTTCAAGCGCGGATTATTATGCGAATGTCATCGATGACAATTTCCGGTCAACGGAACAGTCGGTGGGCACGATCTACAATTATGCGCTGGCAAGGGCTGACACCTATGTCAGTTTTCTGGATGACGAAGAAGAGAGGGATCATTATACCTACGACATCGCCGAGCTTTCGAAAAGCATCGCGGACAACACAAGGGGAGCAATGTCGGTTTATCTTCGATACAATCCGGAGGATTACGGAGCCTCCAACGGATTCTGGTATACGATCGATCTTAAGGACGGCTCCTACCATCCTTCTGTTCCGACGGATATGAGTCTTTATGACCGGAACGATCTGGAGCATGTGGGCTGGTACTACATTCCGGTGGAGACCGGGAAGCCTCTCTGGATGAGCCCTTACTACAACGCGAACCTCGGAGTTGAGATGATCTCCTACATCATTCCGTATTACAACGGAAACTATACGGTAGGCGTTATCGGGATGGATATCAGCATGGATCTCCTCAGGGAAGCTGTCGCCGGGATCAATGTATATCAGAGCGGGCGCGCGTTCCTTCTGGATGACAAGGGAAACCTGATCTATCACAGGGACTATCCGGAAGGGATCGACTATCCTTCGATGGATACCGTGGATCAGGAATATTTTTCCCGTTTTCTTGCAATGGAACCGGATAAAGCGGAGGTCATGGTCGGACGGGACGGCACGATGCTGAAGGTCATTCTGAAGGAACTCAGGAACGGTATGATCCTCGGGGTCTACGCGCCTCTTTCCGAGATCAATGTTCCCCAGAAGACGCTCCTGATTCAGCTCCTCATCATTTCCGCGATCATCCTGCTTGCGGCCATTGTGGCCGTTCTTATGTGGGTACGGACGATCACCGAGCCGCTAAAGAAGATGACGGCCGTTGCGGAGCATTACGCGAACGGGAACTTTGACGAGGAGATCAAGATGACGGGAGATGACGAAGTCGGGATCCTTTCGAGAAGTCTGCAGACCATGTCGACCTCCCTTCAGCGTCAGATCGATATCGCGAATTCCGCGAACCGCGCAAAGAGTGAGTTCCTCGCGAATATGTCCCATGAGATCCGGACCCCGATCAACGCGATGCTGGGAATGAACGAGATGATCCTCAAGGAGACCTCGGACAGGGAGATCCTGGAGTATGCTTCCAATATCCGGTCTTCGGGTAAAACGCTTCTTTCCCTGATCAACGGGATCCTTGATTTTTCCAAGATCGAGGACGGCAAGATGGAGATCCTGCCCGTAAAATACGATCCCGCAAAGATGATCCATAATCTTGAGAACTCGATTCTCGCCCGGGTCAGGGAAAAGAATCTGGAACTGGAAATCAACATCGATGAATCCCTGCCAAGGGAGCTTTTCGGCGACGACGTGCGCGTCAGCCAGGTCATCGGAAACCTTCTCACCAATGCGGTCAAGTATACGGAAAGCGGCCGGATCAGCTTTTCCGTAAAAGACGGCGGAAGGTCGGACGGAGGGATCGACCTTGCCGTGTCGGTGACGGATACCGGGATCGGCATCCGGGAAGAGGATATCGACAAGCTCTGCCACTCCTTCAGCCGGCTTGAGGAAAAACGAAACCGGAACATTGAAGGGACCGGGCTCGGAATGGCCATCGTAACGAAGCTCCTTTCCATGATGGAAAGCAGCCTTTCCATCCAGAGTGTCTACGGGGAGGGCTCATCCTTCTCCTTCCGGCTCCGGCAGCAGATCGTGGATGCCACGCCCATCGGTGATTACAGGGAATATATCCGTGAAACGGCCGAAGATGAAAGTATAGAGACCGATGTACGCTTCCTTGGCGCGGATATCCTCGTTGTGGACGATAATGATATGAATCTGAAGGTGGCGAAAGGATTCCTGAAGCTTTACGGGATCGTGCCGGATCTTGTGCTCTCGGGGAAACAGGCCGTGGAGGCGGCGAGGAAGAAACCGTATCACCTGATCCTCCTTGATTACATGATGCCGGGAATGGACGGCCTTGAAACCCTGAAGGCGCTGACGAAGGAAAACCTTCTTCCGCCCGTCACGAAAGTGATCGTGCTCACGGCAAATGCCGTGGTCGGAGCAAAGGAGATGTATTTACGACAGGGCTTTGACGATTATCTTTCGAAACCGCTGGAAATGGTACAGCTTAAGAAAATGCTCCTTAAATATCTTCCGGAAGAACTTCTTGTCCGGGAAGAAGAAGGCGGCGCGGAAGAAGATGATGAGCTTGTGATCGAATTCGATCCGGTTGCTTCGGAGCCGGCTGCGGATGAAGCGGCTTTCGACGCTCTGTCAGACAAGCTCTCCGCCATCGGGATCGAGACCGGGACGGGGCTGAAACATTCCGCGAACAGCAAATCGCTCTATATGGAACTTCTGGGGGATTATGCCGACACCTCCGGGCAAAGGATCCGGGCCCTTACGGAAGCCTATTCGGAAAACAACTGGGAAAGTTACCGGATCCTGATCCATTCCCTGAAGGGGGTATCCGCGATGATCGGTGCACCGGCCATCGCTTCCAAAGCAAAAGAACTGGAGGATGCCTCAAAGGACGGAAACGAAACCTTTATGAGGGAGCATCATTCAGTGTTCCTCACGGAGTTTGAAAGGTTCATTACCGCGATCCGGTTCATTCTCGGAAAAGAACAGTAAAGAAAGGGATCGCCGCTTTGATGCGGCGATCAGACGGAACGTTTCCTTTCCTTATAACGCAGACGGTATTCCCGGAGCGAAAGCTCATTGGCGCCCCCGGCAAGATCTTCGTCCTCTGCCTGGGCGCGGTCATCCTCCCAGCCGCAGACCGGACAGATCTCATAGGTGCCCGGCGGCTTCTCCGGCAGGGTCTTTTTTCCGCAGCAGAGGCAGCGGTATTTTTTTCTTCGTTTCCAAAAGCACATGACAGATTTCCTTTTCGGGCCGGACCGTTATCAGGTCTGGCGATCGTAGTATTTTTTCCCCGCAGCCGGTTTGAAAAATGTCCGGATATAGCCGTCTTTGCTGAGAACTGCGAAGGAATTGGTATCCGGATCGTAAAAGAGCGTATTGCCGTCCGAGTCTTTTTTGGACAGGACCTGATCGCCGGGACGGTCTACAAGATCCTGTGCCAGTGTCATATATTCTTCTTCGGATATATCTCCGAATTCCGCCTGATCGATCACATGCTTCCGGTAATGCTCCTCGAACCGCTGCCGGTTCCGGAACTGCGTTCCCGCCGAGAACACATCGATGGCCTCCGGGGACGGAGTCGGGGGTTCATTTTCATCGATGGCCTCCGGGGACGGGGTCAGAGGGTCATTTTCCCCGACGAGGTCCGAAGAGGCCTCCGGATCTTTGTCAGCCGGGGATGCATCCGCCGGCCCGTCCGAAAGTTCCTGCGTATCCGCATCGTCGGAAGACCCGGGGATCTCAGCGGCCGGCGTTTCATCATCCGGCGTCTCATCATCCGGGGAAACGGCCGGGGATATATCCGGCTCTGTCTCATCAGATGCCAAATCCCCCGCAGGAGAAAGAGTCGCCCCGGGAGTCCGGATCACGAGAGCCGAAGAGGCACCGTCCCCGGGAGTCCGTATCACGAGCGCGGAAGAGGTTTCTTCTCCTGATTCCGGGATCAGAATATTCCCGCAGCCCCCGAGAGTAAGGATAAGGAGCAGGATAAGCAGTATGAACGGCATCTTGTGACCGCGCTTTTTCATTCGCCTCAATATTTTCATATGAATATTATCATTTTCTTTCATATTCATTATACACATAACCGGCCTTCAAAAGAATAGATTCCTCCCATTCTTCCGGGATCAGGAGGTCGAATCCTCCAGAGCCTTCAGAAAATCGGGCTTCACGTCCCCGTGGGTAACGGGAAGCATCACAAGGAAAGCCAGTGAGGTGAAGACGGCTCCGTAGAATCCGATGATCCCGTAGTCGAAGCGGTTGATAAAAATGCTTGCGAGGGTCGGCGTGAAGATCTGCGCAATGGTGACGGCGGCGTAATAATATCCCATAAAACGGCCGGATTCGTTATCCTGACCGAGCTCAAGCACCATGGGTCCGAGATTGATGGCAAACAGCGGATAACCGGCAGCCGCGATGAAGAACCAGAGGTAGAGGAGCTCCGGCTTTTCGGGAGTCACCGTGCTTGCGCCGAAGTATCCGGCCACGCAGCAGAGCATCCCCAGAAGACTGCTCTTTTTGCGCCCGAGGGCGGTGGTAATGAAGGCGGCCGGGATCATCATCAGCATTCCCATTCCGACTTCGAGGAGATAGGGCCCCGTCCAGGATGCGCTTTTTAAAAGATGCCGGGTGAGGAAATTTGAATAATGCGTATGGAAACCGTTATATCCCATATAGATGAAGAGAACCGATCCGAGTATGCAAAAGAGGCTCCGGAGCTCGTCGCGCTTAAGGCGGACAGGTTCCTTCGAAGCGGTATCGGTCTTTTCGTCGATGAGTCCCAGGCTTTCATTAAGATCCTGTACGTGCTTTACGAAGCGCACTTCGCGCACCGCGAAGAAATAGACCGTAAGAGCGGTGAACATGCCGGATGCCACGAACAGGATGCAGCGGGAAAAATGGGAGATCCCGTTTACTTCCTTTATTAACAGATGTCCGAAGACACCGAACAGCACCCCAGCGATGCCGCCCATAAGATTCAGCACCGCGTTTGCCTTGGTGCGCTGCGGGCGGATAAAGCAGTCGGTCACGACAGTGGCGGCGGGAGCCCGGTTAAGACTCATGAAAAATACCGTAATGATCAGGAAGATCAGAAAAGGAAGAAAGCGGACATTTCCCGCAACGGCCTTTTCGTCCTCGAGGTTCATAAGGAAAAGTCCCGCGATGCCTCCAAGGGTCCCGGAGAGGATAAGCGGCGTCCGCCGTCCGAGCCGCCCGGTGATCCTGTCCGACAGGGCTCCGAAGAGAGGCAGGAAGATCAGCGCGATCACATTGTCTGCGGACATGATAACGGAATAGAGGGTGGTGCTCAGGTGATAATGACCGGACAGTACCAGAGGGATGACGTAATCGTAGGCCTGCCAGAACAGCATCAGCGCGAAAAAGGGCAAAGAAACAAGAACGGCTCTTCCCCAGTTCATTTTCGGGTTCTTCATAGGGGGATCCTTTCGTAAAACGACCGCCGCGGGGCGATGGATCTCCGGGATGTTCCGGATACATCTTGACCGGGGGCCTCAGTTATCATATCATATTCTGAGCATGAAGAAAATGTCCCGGAAATGTCTGATCTTTTACCCGTATTTTTTGGAAATTTTTCGTTGACACGGCTTGGATGCTTGTGTTACTATGGATGTTGCGCTATTGTGGTGTGATAGGCTTATTTATGCCCAAAAACGGCATAGAATAAGGGTTTGCACAATTAAACAGAACGGGGTGAAGTCAATGGAAAAAAACAGAATACGTCCGATTGCCGCAGGCAAGCACACACGTATGAGTTACTCTAGGCAAAAGGAAGTTCTTGAAATGCCGAACCTCATCGAGGTTCAGAAGAACTCCTACAACTGGTTCCTTACCGATGGACTTAAGGAAGTGTTCGATGACATTTCTCCCATCGCGGACTACAGCGGCCACCTTTCCATGGAGTTCGTGGATTTCGAACTCTGCGTGAACGAGGTCAAGTATTCCATCGAAAAGTGTAAGGAAAGAGATGCCACCTACGCGGCTCCGCTGAAGGTTAAGGTGCGTTTCCATAAAAAGGATAAGGATGAGATATCCGAGCACGAGATCTTCATGGGCGATCTGCCGATCATGACCGATACGGGTACTTTCGTGATCAACGGCGCCGAGCGTGTCATCGTATC
This sequence comes from Lachnospiraceae bacterium, assembly GCA_024692955.1. Taxonomy (GTDB): domain Bacteria; phylum Bacillota; class Clostridia; order Lachnospirales; family Lachnospiraceae; genus JAILLW01. The sequence goes on from JAILLW010000133.1 coordinate 10,197, forward strand.
CCAGTTGGTCCGTTCCCCCGGTATCTATTACGCGATCGATCACGATAAACTCGGTAAAAAACTGTTTTCCTGTACCGTCATCCCGAACCGCGGCGCATGGCTCGAGTATGAGACGGATTCCAATGATATCTTTTATGTACGGGTTGACCGGACGAGAAAAGTTCCGATCACCTGTCTGATCCGCGCCCTCGGCGTGGGGACGACGGACGAGATCCGCGAAATGTTCGGTGACGAGCCGAAGATCGAAGCTACCCTTCAGAAGGATGTGGCCACCAATTATCAGGAAGGTCTCCTTGAACTGTACAAGAAGATCCGTCCAGGTGAGCCTCTTTCCGTGGAGAGCGCGGAGAGCCTTATTCATTCCATGTTCTTCGATGCCAGAAGATACGATCTGGCAAGGGTAGGCCGTTATAAATTCAATAAGAAGCTTTCCTTCCGCAACCGCCTTCGCGGCCAGATCCTCGCTGAGGATGCGGTAAATCCCTTTACCGGCGAAGTCATTGCGGAAAAGGGAACGAAGGTGACGCCGGACCTGGGTGAAAGCATCCAGAACGCCGCCGTTCCTTATGTATTTGTCGAAAGAGAAGACCGGGTGGTCAAGGTCCTCTCCAATATGATGGTGGACATCCGGAGCTTTGTGGAATGCGAGCCGAAGGAACTCGGTATCACCGAAAAGGTATACTTCCCCGTTCTCAGACAGATCGTGGAGGAGTTCCAGAATGACGGCGAGGCACTTGCGGAGGCGATCCGCCGCAACGCGCACGAACTGGTTCCGAAGCATATTACGAAGGAAGATATCCTTTCTTCCATCAATTATCATATCCATCTCGAGCACGGCGTCGGCAGCGAGGATGATATCGATCACCTCGGAAACCGCCGGATCCGCTGCGTCGGCGAACTTCTGCAGAACCAGTACCGCATCGGCCTTTCCCGTCTCGAAAGAGTTGTAAGGGAAAGAATGACGACCCATGATGCGGATGACGTGACTCCTCAGGGACTGATCAATATCAAGCCGGTACAGGCCGCGGTAAAGGAATTCTTCGGATCCTCGCAGCTGTCCCAGTTCATGGATCAGAACAACCCGCTCGGCGAGCTGACTCACAAGAGAAGGCTTTCCGCCCTGGGCCCCGGCGGTCTTTCCAGAGACCGTGCCGGATTCGAGGTCCGCGACGTACATTATTCCCATTACGGAAGAATGTGCCCGATCGAGACTCCCGAAGGTCCGAACATCGGTCTGATCAACTCCCTTGCTTCCTATGCGCGCATCAATGAATACGGATTCATCGAGGCGCCTTACCGGAAGATCGACCAGTCCGATCCGGAGAATCCGGTGGTTACGGACGAAGTTGTCTATATGACGGCGGACGAAGAGGATAATTACCATGTAGCGCAGGCGAACGAACAGCTGGATGACGAAGGCCATTTCGTAAGACGTGTCGTAGCCGGCCGCTATAAGGATGAGACTTCCGAGTATCCGAAATCCATGTTTGAATATATGGACGTATCCCCGAAGATGGTATTCTCGGTGGCTACGGCCCTGATTCCCTTCCTGGAGAACGACGACGCGAACCGCGCCCTGATGGGTTCCAACATGCAGCGTCAGGCGGTTCCCCTCCTTAAGACGGAGACTCCGGTCGTTGGTACCGGTATGGAGCCGAAGGCCGCTGTGGACTCGGGTGTCTGCGTGGTGGCGAAAAAAGCCGGCACCGTGGAATATGTTTCCTCGAATCTGATCAAGGTTAAGTGCGACGACGGTGAGAAGATGGAGTACCATCTGACGAAGTTCGCCCGCTCGAACCAGTCGAACTGCTACAACCAGAAGCCCATCGTGGAAAAGGGCGAGCATTTCGAAGCGGGTCAGGTCATCGCGGACGGACCTTCCACCTCCGGCGGTGAGCTTGCCCTCGGAAAGAACCCCCTGATCGGGTTCATGACCTGGGAGGGCTACAACTACGAGGATGCCGTACTCTTAAGCGAGCGTCTCGTACAGGATGATGTTTACACCTCGGTTCATATCGAAAAGTATGAGGCTGAGGCCAGAGATACGAAACTCGGCGCAGAGGATATCACCCGCGATGTACCGGGTGTGGGCCCCGAAGCGCTAAAGGACCTTGACGAGCGCGGGATCATCCGCATCGGTGCCGAGGTCCGTGCCGGAGATATCCTGGTAGGCAAGGTTACTCCGAAGGGGGAGACCGAGCTTACCGCGGAGGAGCGCCTCCTTCGTGCAATCTTCGGTGAAAAGGCAAGAGAAGTCCGGGATACGTCCCTGAAGGTTCCTCACGGTGAATACGGTATTGTGGTGGATGCCCAGGTATTCACGAGAGAAAACGGCGACGAGCTTTCACCCGGCGTCAATCAGGCGGTCCGCATCTACATTGCCCAGAAGCGTAAAATCTCCGTCGGCGACAAGATGGCGGGACGTCACGGTAACAAGGGTGTCGTTTCGAGAGTGCTGCCCATTGAGGATATGCCTTATCTTCCGAACGGTCGTCCTCTTGACATCGTACTGAACCCTCTCGGCGTACCTTCCCGTATGAATATCGGACAGGTACTTGAGATCCACCTTTCCCTTGCGGCCAAAGCCCTCGGCTTCAATGTGGCCACCCCCGTCTTTGACGGCGCCAACGAGGATGACATCATGGATACGCTGGATCTTGCCAACGACTATGTGAACCTCGAATGGGAGGAATTCGAAAAGAAGCATAAAGCGGAACTGCTTCCCGAAGTTATGGATTACCTGTATGAGAACAGGGATCACAGAAAACTCTGGAAGGGTGTTCCGATCTCCAGGGACGGAAAGGTAAGGCTCCGTGACGGACGTACCGGTGAGTTCTTTGATTCACCCGTTACCATCGGCCACATGCATTACCTGAAACTGCACCACCTGGTAGACGATAAGATCCATGCCCGCTCCACCGGACCGTACTCGCTGGTTACCCAGCAGCCTCTCGGCGGGAAAGCCCAGTTCGGCGGACAGCGTTTCGGTGAGATGGAAGTATGGGCTCTCGAGGCGTACGGCGCTTCCTACACGCTGCAGGAGATCCTGACCGTGAAGTCCGATGACGTGATCGGCCGTGTCAAGACCTACGAGGCGATCATCAAGGGCGACAACATTCCCGAGGCGGGTATCCCCGAATCCTTCAAGGTACTCCTTAAGGAACTCCAGTCGCTGGGACTTGATGTCAAGGTGCTCCGCGATGACAATACCGAGGTTGAGATCATGGAATCCGTTGATTACGGAGACACCGATTTCCGCGCGGTAATGGAGAGCGACAGCAGGAATTTCAACAACTACGATAACAGTTCATTCAAGAAGGCAGGCATGCAGGTACAGGAGTTCGATTCCGCGACGGAAGAACTCGTGGACGCTTCCGATGAAGAGGACGGGGAGGATGATTTCGATTCCTCGGACGACTTTGTCGAAGAGATGGATGCCATGGTCGATGAATTTGCCACTGCCAGCGAGGAGGACGAATAAATGCCGGAAAATGTAAAAGAAGCTTATCAGCCGATGACATTTGATGCGATCCGGATCGGACTTGCGTCACCCGAGAAGATCAGGGAATGGTCCCGCGGTGAGGTAACGAAGCCGGAAACCATCAACTACCGTACATTAAAGCCCGAGAAGGAAGGTCTCTTCTGTGAAAAGATCTTCGGGCCCTCCAAGGACTGGGAGTGCCACTGCGGGAAATACAAGAAGATCCGCTATAAGGGCGTTGTCTGCGACCGGTGCGGCGTAGAGGTTACGAAAGCCTCCGTCCGCAGGGAGAGAATGGGCCATATCGAGCTCGCCGCCCCCGTTTCGCACATCTGGTACTTCAAGGGGATTCCTTCGAGAATGGGACTGATCCTGGATCTTTCCCCGAGGGTACTTGAGAAGGTGCTCTATTTCGCATCCTACATCGTACTGGATCCCGCGGATTCGGATCTGACATACAAGCAGGTGCTGACCGAGAAGGAATATCAGGATGCCCGTGAGGCCTTTGGCCACCGGTTCCGTGTCGGGATGGGCGCGGAAGCCATCAAGGAACTTCTGATGGCCATCGATCTCGATGCCGAGGCTGAGGAACTCCGTGCCGGACTTGAGGATGCCACGGGTCAGAAAAAGGCGCGTATCATCAAGAGACTTGAGGTAGTGGAAGCTTTCCGCGAATCCGGAAACGAACCCTCCTGGATGATCATGGACGCGATCCCGGTGATCCCGCCCGATCTTCGCCCGATGGTACAGCTGGACGGCGGAAGGTTCGCGACTTCCGACCTGAACGATCTTTACCGCAGGATCATCAACCGGAATAACCGGCTTAAGAGACTCCTTGATCTCGGTGCTCCGGATATTATCGTAAGAAACGAGAAGCGCATGCTGCAGGAAGCGGTAGACGCGCTCATCGACAACGGAAGACGCGGCCGCCCCGTTACCGGACCCGGCAACCGGGCACTGAAGTCGCTCTCCGATATGCTGAAGGGAAAATCGGGTCGTTTCCGTCAGAACCTTCTCGGAAAACGTGTGGACTATTCGGGCCGTTCCGTTATCGTGGTAGGTCCCGAGCTGAAGATCTATCAGTGCGGTCTCCCGAAGGAGATGGCGATCGAGCTCTTCAAGCCCTTCGTTATGAAGGAACTGGTAGGACGCGGCATCTCCCAGAACATCAAAGCCGCGAAGAAATCCGTCGAGCGTCTGGACAATCAGGTCTGGGATGTGCTCGAGGACGTGATCGGCGAGCATCCGGTAATGCTGAACCGTGCTCCTACTCTTCACCGTCTCGGAATTCAGGCTTTCGAGCCCATTCTGGTAGAAGGTAAGGCCATCAAGCTTCATCCCCTCGTATGTACGGCTTTCAACGCGGACTTCGACGGTGACCAGATGGCGGTACACCTTCCGCTTTCGGTGGAGGCCCAGGCCGAGTGCAGATTCCTTCTGCTTTCGCCGAACAACCTGCTGAAGCCGTCGGACGGCGGTCCGGTTGCGGTACCTTCGCAGGATATGGTCCTCGGTATCTACTATCTGACACAGGAACGCGGAACCTCCGTCGGAGACAAGCGGGAAGAAGCCGGAGAAGGCAAATTCTTCCGCAGTGTCAGCGAGGCGATCCTTGCTTATGAAAACGGGATCATTACGCTTCACGCCAGGATCAGGGTCCGGGTGACCAGAAAGGATCAGGACGGCAATGACGTAACCGGTATCGTGGAATCCACCCTCGGACGCTTCCTCTTCAATGAGGTCATTCCCCAGGATCTCGGAATGGTGGATCGCTCGGATCCCGCAAATATACTTGCTCTCGAGGTGGATACCCTCGTCGGAAAGAAGCAGCTTAAGAATATCCTTGAGCGCGTCTTCAATACACACGGAGCTTCCGTAACAGCAGAAGTCCTCGACAGGATCAAGTCCATCGGCTATAAGTATTCGACGAAGGCAGCGATGACCGTATCCATTTCGGATATGACGGTACCTGCGGACAAGGCCCTCCTTCTGGAACAGGCCCAGCAGACCGTTGACAAGATCGCGACCAATTTCCGCCGCGGTCTCATCACGGACGAAGAGCGTTACCGTGCGGTGGTGGATACCTGGAACGAGATCGACAAACAGCTTTCGGACAAGCTGATCGAAGGCCTCGACCGGTACAACAACATCTTCATGATGGCCGATTCCGGAGCGCGTGGTTCGACCCAGCAGATCAAACAGCTGGCCGGTATGCGCGGACTGATGGCCGATACGACGGGACGTACCATCGAACTCCCGATCAAGTCGAACTTCCGTGAAGGGCTTGACGTACTCGAATATTTCATGTCGGCACACGGTGCCCGCAAGGGTCTTTCCGATACCGCGCTGCGTACCGCCGACTCCGGTTATCTGACCCGCCGTATGGTCGATGTTTCCCAGGAGCTCATTATCCGCGAGACCGACTGTATGGAAGGAACGGGCAAGATCCCCGGCATGACCGTCAGAGGCTTCTATGACGGAAAGGAAACGATCGAAGACCTGAAAGACCGGATCCTCGGAAGATATTCCTGCGAGGATATCTCGGATAAGGAAGGCAACCTGATCGTCAAGGCCAATCATATGATCAATCCCTCCAGAGCGGAGCGGATCATCAAGAGCATGGACGTGGATGAAAACGGACATCTCCTCGGTTCCGTAAAGATCCGTACGATCCTCACCTGCCGGTCCAAGGACGGTATCTGCGCGAAGTGCTACGGCGCGAACATGGCCAGCGGCGAAGCGGTTCAGGTGGGCGAAGCAGTAGGTATCATCGCGGCGCAGTCCATCGGTGAGCCCGGTACCCAGCTTACGATGAGAACCTTCCATACGGGCGGTGTGGCCGGTGATGATATCACACAGGGTCTTCCCCGTGTAGAGGAGCTGTTCGAGGCCAGAAAGCCGAAGGGACTCGCGATCATCGCGGAGTTCGGCGGAACGGTCACGATCAACGATACAAAGAAAAAGCGCGAGGTCATCATCAACAATGATGAGACCGGCGAGACGAAGGCATATCTCATTCCTTACGGAAGCAGGATCAAGGTAAAGGACGGACAGGTCCTTGAAGCCGGTGACGAGCTGACGGAAGGTTCGGTGAACCCTCATGATCTCCTTAAGATCAAGGGCAGGGAAGCCGTTCAGGATTATATGCTCCGCGAAGTACAGCGTGTATACCGCCTGCAGGGCGTTGATATCGCCGACAAGCATATCGAAGTCATCGTGCGTCAGATGCTGAAGAAAGTCAGGATCGAGGAGAGCGGCGATACGGAATATCTGCCGGGCACCCTTGTGGATGTGCTTGATTTTGAAGATCTCAACGAACAGCTTGCGGCGGAAGGCAAGACGGCCGCATCGGGATCCCAGGTGATCCTCGGTATCACGAAGGCTGCGCTGGCTACGAATTCCTTCCTTTCCGCGGCATCCTTCCAGGAGACCACAAAGGTTCTCACGGAAGCCGCGATCAAGGGTAAGGTCGATCCGCTGATCGGTCTTAAGGAAAACGTGATCATCGGTAAGCTGATCCCCGCAGGTACCGGAATGAAGCGCTATCGTGCGACCGCTCTCAATACGGACTATATGCTGAAGAAGAATCTCAGAGTGGATCCTTCGGTCCTTGAGGGCGAAAAGACCGGCGAAGATATCGACGGCGAAGCGGA
>JAILLW010000134.1 GCA_024692955.1 Lachnospiraceae bacterium
CGCGTCGTTTTTGGAGGCGTACTCCTCAAACGCTAGAAGGGAAAATCATATGTCTCTTTACCGTTAAAGACATTTCTTATTACATTAAGGCTCTCGTCAACATTTTGGTGAGGCGGCCATCCGGCGATCGGGCCTACATCCGGATCACATGCATAATTAAATAAGTCCTCCGCATCGCTTTCCTCCCAGTGGCGCAGGAGCAGGCGATCGGTTTCAAGCGTCCTTTTTATGAAGATCTCCTTTTCAGTCCATCGTCCGGCACGTCTGTCCATATAATATACAAAATTAAACCGGATCTCATGCCGCTCTATGTCGCGATTTGTATAGCAGCATTTGTCGAACCCAAGCAGTTCAAAGCCCTGACTGCGGTAAAACGCGATAGCGCGCACATTGCAGGACTGGGTCTCTAAAATGATGGCCCTGCGTCCCTGTGCCCTGGCTATCTCCTTCGCCTTATTCATCAGCGCTGTCCCGATACCCTGTCTGTGCAGGGTATCATGTACCCAGAGTTCGGTTACCATCAGCCTGTTGCTCCATTCCTCGGGGCAGACTTCGATACAGGCCTTCATGGTCTTTTTCCCGTTTTCCTCTGTATAGATACCGTATGCCTCCGCGTTCTCCCAATGATCCTGATACAGCCCGTCCGGAAAATCATATTCTTCCGGGGTATGTGTCACCGGTATTTCAAACTTCTTTCTGATCATCCGGGCGCCAAATACTTCATCGCTTTCCGAGATCTCCAGATCGTAATACTCTTCAGTCGTATATTTCATCATGATAGGTGTACCCTTCCACTCGTCTTTAGGAAGCGGTACGATCTTATGCTCCATTTAAGTCTCCTTTCGTTTTTGGACCCCCGGGACGGGGTCAGTGGTCCATTTTTTTCTAACAAAATGGACCATTGACCCCGTCCCCATAGTCCACTTCACTTGCCGCCAACTCAAGGTTCGCTGCAGCAATTTCCGGCCGCATCGCTTCTTCAAGCGGCATATCCTTCGGTGTTATCGGGAAGATCCTGTCGACCCCTTCGATACATGTGCCGTCAGCTACGCTTCCGCAGAACGCGATGACCGGCCTGCCATATTTTCCTGCGACTCTTGCAATGCCCGAAACAACCTTCCCCTTCGAAGTCTGGCTGTCGATCCTTCCCTCTCCGGTGATCACAAGATCCGCCTCTTTTATTTCATTTTCAAGACCAAGACACGAGATCACTATGTCTATCCCGGGTTTTAATTCAGCTCCAAGGTATGATCTTAACGCAAATCCCATACCTCCTGCTGCTCCCGAGCCCGGAAAGTCCATATCCGATCCCGGGAAGATCCTGCGTGTAAGCTCTGCGTATCCGGACAGCCACTTATCCATCTCTTCGATATCATCCGGGGTTGCGCCTTTCTGAGGCGCAAATATCCGTGAACATCCCCGGTCTCCGCACAAAGGGATATCAACATCACAGGCTATTGTAAAATGGCAGTCTTTAAGCCCCGGCTCGGTGCCCGCCGGATCGATCGAAGCAAGGTCCTTCAGTCCGTTTGCGTTCGGAGAGACACGCCTGCCGTTCATATCGTAAAATCCGAACCCGAGTGCGCTCAGCATTCCGGTCCCGCCGTCATTTGTGGCGCTTCCGCCAATGCCTATGATGAATTCTTCAGCTCCGTTTTTTAGCGCGTCAAGTATCAGTTCTCCTACCCCGTAAGTTGTGGCGGTCTTGGGATCTTTCTTTCCCTTGACGAGCGTCAGGCCGGCTGCTGCCGCCATTTCAATGATCGCAAGCTTCTTTTCAGAGTTAAGACCATACCGTGCCTTCACTCTTTCAAACTGAGGGCCGCTGACTTCAACTTCGATCATTTCCGTATCAAAATGGTCCTTCAACGCCTCAAGTATCCCCTCTCCTCCGTCGGATATCGGAAATACTTTTATTTCTGCACCGGGCCTTTCTTTCAGGATCCCGTTCTTTATCGCTTCACCTGCTTTCGCAGATGAAAGACAGCCTTTAAACGAATCCGTTGCGACAACTATTTTCAAAAAACCATTCTCCTCCCGTGATGCCCGATACATGCCCGGTCACCCGCTCCGGGCAACCAATGTCCGAGACACGCCCGATCACCCACTCCGGGCAACCAACATTCGAAACATATCCCCACGCTCATCCTTCCGCAAAGAACTTCCGGATCGCGGCTTTCAGTTCTTCCATATGTCCATTGAAACAGTGATCCGCTCCGACTACCGGCACCAGTTTCGCATTTTTATACAATTCAAGCGCTTTTTGGGCATATGCGAACGGCACCGTCTCATCCTCATCTCCGTGAACGATCAGTACCGGGCCTTCATAGCGTGCGATCTCGTCCTCCACATGGATCGTCTGTGCCACGCGGACATAATCGCCGTCAAGCTCAAGATCCCAGCCGTGCAGGGTTTCCGGGATATGTTTCGGATCAAAATCCATTCCGAGCAGACTGCCCTCCCTTGCACCTTCCGGGATCATCCACGCCGGTGACAGCGGCAGGATCGCCTTAAACTCATCCGGACACATACCTCCGACAATCATTGTGAGCAGTCCGCCCTGTGAATGCCCGCTCAGATACAGGTCGGTCACAAAGTTCAGTGATCTTGCATATTTAACCACAGCCAGCGCATTTGTCACCCATTTATACAGCGTATGCTTTCTGAACTCGCCGTCGCTTCCTCCGTGTCCGTACATCTCGGCGCGCAGTACTGCCACTCCTGCCTCGTTCATGGCCTCCTGCGCAGCAATGATATGGTCTTCCTCCATATGTCCGGTAAAACCGTGTATCAAAATGCACAGCGGGCACTTTTCCGCGCCTTCCGGCTTATCCAGCTTCGCATGCAGTTTGATCCCGTCACAGTCAATGTAAAAATCCTTCATGGTCATTCTCCTCTGCTTTCTTTCTGTTTGCCGCCCATTCCCCAATTCTCGAACGGCGGCTCATTAAATACGATAAAAACATCCTCCGGATGTACCGGCAGTCTTTCGGAAATCCTGCGTGTGATCATTTCGATCGCATCTTTTTTCTGCTCACGCGACCTTCCCGGAAAGACGGTCAGCTCTATTATCATAAAATTATCTGTCTTACTGCCCGGGAATTCAAAATCTTCTTTATCGATCTCAACGATCCTCTGAAATCTGTCCCAGTCCTCAATCCCAATGGAGTCTTTGAGAGCCTCGTGTATGGAATCAAGCAATACCTTTTTGTACTCTTTACTTTTTCCTTTAACAATATCCACTCTGACTAACGGCATGGGTATCTCCCTTCGGTTTTCTCAATCATTCATCCGATCCGGCTTTTTATGCCTTCACTCTGCAAGAAGTTCAAGGGCTTCCCTCTGTTCCATCCCGAATCTCAGTATTTTCCAGAGAGAATCCACCGCGTAAGGCCCGTAATCCTGCATGTAGGAAATATGCATCTGTATGGCTCCCCGGAATATCAGATCAAATTCTTCCCGGGAAATGCTCTCATCTTTGTAATAACCTTTTAAGAAACTCTTTGCCAGATCAAAACGGTATTTCATCTCTTCCGTGTCATGGTTGAAATCAACAAACTGCATGATAAACGGCCATCCGATATCCAGATACCGGCTCCCGATACCCGCATCGTCAAGGTCAATGAAAACAACCTCCCCGTTAGTCCGGATCATCGCGTTATGCGGTCCTATATCCGTGTGTACAAAGCATTGATCCAGCTTTTCAAAATCAGGCAGCTCATCCAGGATCTCATCAAATTCTTTCACAAATTCCCTGTCTCTGAACCAGGAATAGTATTTCTCCTTGCTCTGGTTCATCGGAGATTTTTCGTGATATCCCTGCAGTG
>JAILLW010000137.1 GCA_024692955.1 Lachnospiraceae bacterium
GTCGTATATGGGCTTTTTCCGTCGCCGTGGCTTACGTTGCCGGCAAGCATGTGTCGGGAACATATTGTCCGCGGACGGGCGCCGTCAGTACGTTTGGGAAAAAATGGACCGCTAACCCCGTCCCCGGGGGCCATCGGCCGCACCATAAGAAAGGCGGAATCCCGTGCCGGAGATTCCGCCTTTTCATTCATTTCATAAGCCCATTTTCGGGAATACGACTTTCCTTAAACCACCAGGAAGAACTTGATCAGGAAGATCACGGCAAGTACATAGGTAAGTACTGAGATCTCTTCCTTCTTTCCGGTGAAGAGCTTGATCACTACATAGGAGATCAGGGCAAGACCGATGCCGTGTCCGATGGATCCGGATACCGGCATAGCGATCAGCATGATGAACACAGGGACGGTCTGCGCGATATCTTCGAAGTTTACGTTCTTAAGGCCCGAAAGCATCAGGATCCCGACATAGATGAGCGCCGAGGAGGTTGCTGCCGCGGGAATGACTGCCGCGATGGGTGCGAGGAACATGCAGAGGAGGAAGACGATACCCGTTGTCAGGGCGGTCAGTCCCGTACGTCCGCCTGCTTCCACACCGGCTGCGGACTCGATGAAGGTCGTTACGGTGGATGTACCGGTTACGGAGCCTACCATTGTTCCGATGGCGTCGGAGGTAAGGGCCTCTTTCATGTTCGGCATGTTGCCCTTCTTGTCGACCATACCCGCACGGGACGCGGTACCTACCAGCGTTCCGATCGTATCGAACATGTCAATGATGCAGAAGGTAACGACCAGCGTGATCACGGTGAACCAGCCGATCCTGAAGAGATTCGCAAAGTTGAATTTAAAGAGCGTCGTGGACGCCATATCGGCAAAAGGCGGAACGAATCTGGCCCCCGCAAGGGAAGCGAAGGGATTCGTATGAAGGAAGATCGCCTGACCGAGCCAGTAGATCACGGAAGCCACCAGCATTCCGAGGATTACGGCCGCTTTGATCCCGTAGTGAGCAAGGATGATGATCACGAAAAGACCGATGAACATCGTGACTACTGTGAGGATCATCTGAGCATAACTTCCGCCCATAGCGTCCTTCAGCATCTTCGGGGTAAGGGCTCCGAAGAAGTCGGCCATTACGAAATGCGCGTTGCCCTCAGCATCATAAACGCCCACGTTGGAGCCGAAGCCGATGTTCATCAGCATAAGACCGATGGCAGGAGCGATACCGATCCGTACACCGAGAGGAATCGCATCCACGATCTTTTCACGGATATTGAAGATCGAGAGGATCAGGAAGATCACACCTTCGATCAGGATGATGCAGAGTGCTGCCTGGAAGGATTCCACATAGGAAAGTCCCGTGATCGCCACGATATTCGTGCAGACTACCGCAAAGAAACTGTTGAGTCCCATTCCGGGAGCCATGGCGAAGGGCTTGTTGGCCAGAAATGCCATGCAGAACGTACCGATGGCAGAGGCGATACAGGTGGCAAGGAATACCCCGTTCCACAGGGAAGATCCCACATCAAAGCCGGTGAGCAGGTTGGGGTTCAGGGCAATGATATAGGCCATTGTCATGAACGTGGTCAGTCCGGCCAGGATCTCTGTACGGACATCCGTGCCGTTTTCCTTCAGTTTGAACAGTTTTTCCATTTTCATTCTCCTTTTTTGGTTTTCTATCCAATCCCGCGACACCGCACGGGAAAAGCGACATATTCTCCGGGCGGATCACTTGCCCTCATAGGTAATGACGGAAGCGATCTCGTAGCCGGAAAGCTTTTCTCTGCCCTTCAGTCCCGCAAGCTCCATCAGGCAGATGATCTTTTCCACATTTCCGCCCAGCTGCTCTATGAGTCTGCAGGCCGCCTGAAGCGTGCCTCCGGTAGCGATGAGGTCATCCACGACCACCGCCCTCTGGCCTTTTTGAATGGCATCCTTATGCATCTCCACGGTGGCCGTTCCGTATTCGAGTTCATACTCCTGGGAAATGGTCTCGCAGGGAAGCTTGCCCTTTTTCCGGACAAGGATCAGCGGCTTATGCAGGATATAGGCAAGCGGCGCGCCGAAGATAAAGCCTCTCGACTCGGCACCCACGATCACGTCAAACTCGACTCCGTCAAGGAGCCTTAACAGTTCGTCGATCGCAAGTCTGAAACCATCCGCATCCTGCAAAACCGTGGTGATGTCACGGAATATGATCCCCTCCTCCGGAAAATCCGGAATACTTCTGACATAGTCCTCCAGTTTTTTCATACTTCCTCCTTATATCCTGTTCCGTTTCGGACTCAGCCGGCACTGCCGGTCTTTATATTATAGCAAAGATGCGCCCAGCCGTCCCTGTTTTCTTCATAGATCCTCTGAAGATCTGCGGCCGGATAAGGGATAAGGCCCCTTCCGCAGGGAACGGTAATGCACTCTTTCTGGCAGGTCTCAAGCAGCCATTCCTCAAAGCTTCCCGCCGCATCACCGGCTCCCACCGGATTGCTTCCCCCGGTGTACCGGATATAATAATCATGTTCCATATCAAGGGCATAGGAATAGATCAGAGCGGTCTCAACCTCGCTCATGGCGGAAGGACCTTTATAGCCCGCGTAATCGCTTTCCGCTTTATATGCGGACTCCTCCCAGAGACCGGCGAAGTTCCGGCTGATATCCACACCGTAGGCATTCGCGTTCCAGAGCTTCTGATAATCCTCAAAGCTGATCATCTCCGGATTCTCGGAGAGTTTCACATTGAATTCCGGAATATCGTAATGATCGACCCAGCGGGCACCTTCTCCGTCGTCCCGGTATTCCAGATACCATTTGTCCTTTTCGTAGCATTCCTGCACGATCGCGGCGAACTCTTCATGATTCAGCGCCGAAGCGCCCAGCTGCGCGATGGTAACCCCGTCCGGATTGCCCATAAGGAGCACACGTACCGAGGTATTTTCAAAAAGCTCCGAAAAGGCGATCCCCTTGTAGCTTCCCACATTATAATAATATGCGTAATACTCCAGCATCTTCATGACCATCAGGGTCGTCATATGCTCCGAGCCGTTGATGGAAGCCACAGCCATAATGTGATGCGGAGCGGAAACGCTGCCCAGCGTGATCGCGTAAAGATTCCGGTCGTCAAAGCTGGTCCCAACATAGGTGTACTGAAGGATCTCCGGATATTTCCCGCAGAGCGCGTACATATCCTCGCACATCATATCATAGGTATACATGCCGTTCTCCGCGCTGACAATGCAGTTCGCATCCGTAAGCTCCGGAAGCTCCGCGGCTGCCGTTTCTTCCGGATCCGACTCCCCGTTGAGGGCATGCTCCACGGCTTCTTCCCTGTCCCCCGTAATCGCCGTCGGCGTATACTGTGCGTGGCTGAGATCTTCAAGTGCCCCGGATTCCGCGGCAAGGGCCGTTTTTGCGCCCCTTCCCGTACCTTCTTTGGATGTTCCTTCCCCCCGGCGGCTCCTTGAGCCCGCAAAAAAGCCCGCAGCGAAACAGAGGACCGCGATCACCACGGCACCCAGAAACACTACGGTTTTGCGAGATTTTTTATCCATAAGCAATTTGATCTAAAGAGCTGTTCTGCCCGTCTCATAGAGCTGATTCAGTTTTTTCAGCGCCCGGTACAGCGGTTTTCCGAGGACCAGCATCACCGCGAAATTCGCGATGCAGTGCATGACGTCCCAGGGAAGTCCGGCTACGAAATAGGTCACCGCATAGGACCTGTCCACAAAGAGATAGAACGCCGAGAACAGTGCCCCGAAGATGAGTCCGAATCCGCCGGATACCACGGACCAGATAAGGAACTCCTCCCCCACGGCCTTTCGGAGAAGCAATACGATCGTAACCAGCAAAGGCCATACATACAGGTAACTTACCCACCAGGTGCCGAAGCCCCACTGGATCAGTTCGAAAAGATTGAAGATCGTCACGGCCGCGAAAGTCTCCGCGCCGAAGACCAGCGTAAAGAGGATCGTGAGAAAGGTGACCAGCTCCACATTCGGGAGCCATTCCAGCGCCACCTTCACGATATAAAGGAGGGCGCTCATAAGCGCGATCCTTGTGATCCTCTTAATACCCAATCCGCTTACCAACCCTGCACCAGAACGAGGGCGTAGCTGTCCCCGTCGGTCAAAGGCACTTCGTCGGCACCGGTCATGCTCGCCTGGCCGTTTACGTCAAGCCGCCACCAGTACTGGTTGTCAATATCTTCCAGCATATCCCTGTAGCCCTGGACATAGATGCCGTATTCGCTCTCCGAATAAACGAGTCCGTCTACCGTACGAAGATACTGTCCGAGGAACTCTTCCGAAGACTTCGCATTGATCGTCTCATTGAAGCCGTCGCGCTCGGAAGTGATGGTCAGGGTGAATTTCTTCGTCCCCGCCGAGCCTTTTGCCTTCATTAAAAAGGCAATAATCCCTGCAGCCACCACGAGCACCGCAAAAACGGCCACGATGATGACCTTCGTCTTTTTGTTCATGATTCAGTTGTCCTCCTTCATTCTTTCTTACCAAAAAAGACGGAACCGCCGAAGGAAGTCTTAGGACTTGGTTTCATCCGTCCGCCCCAGCCTTCTCATACCTTCCGGTACAATGACATAGTTCGGGGCGTCCGTCCGCCTTACCTCAGAGTAAGCTGTCAATGATTCTCACATTGTTCCTTTTTCTCCGGCGAAATCGGGAAGCGGCTTTCACCGCTCCCCGAAAATCTTAACATATTTGATAATCCGTGTCGAACACTACATCTAGTGGCTTAAGAAAGGCTTTTTCCCGTAATTAGTTCATATCCCTGAAGGTATTTTTCGATGGTCTTGTCCACGATCTCCCCGGGAAGCGTCCAGTTGCAGTCCGGATTCGCCTTCAGATAATCCCTGGCGAACTGCTTGTCAAAGGAGGGCTCGCTTCTTCCGGGCTCGTAAAGATCGCTGGGCCAGAAGCGGGAGGAATCGGGAGTCAGCATTTCATCCCCGAGAACGACATTTCCGTTCTCATCCAGACCGAATTCAAATTTCGTATCCGCGATGATGATCCCCTTTGTCCGCGCATAGTCCGCGCACTTCTTATAGAGGGCAATGGTAAGGTCGCGGAGCTTTGACGCATATTCTTCGCCCTTTCCCGGATAGAGTTTTTCGAGATATTCCACACTCTTTTCATAGGAGATATTCTCGTCGTGGTCTCCGATCTCCGCTTTCGTGGAGGGGGTGTAGATGGGCTCCGGAAGTTTGTCGGATTCCCGAAGGCCCTCCGGAAGACGGATCCCGCATACCGTACCGTCCTTCTGATAGCTTGCCCAGCCGGATCCCGTGATGTAGCCCCGGACAATGCATTCCACGGGGAGCATGTTCAGTTTCTTTACCAGCATGCTCCTTCCTTCGAACTTCTCATTCCGGAAGAATTCCGGCATATCGGCCACATCCGTGCTGATCATATGGTTCGGGACGATGTCTTCTGTCATATGAAACCAGAATTCCGACATACGGTTAAGGACCTTTCCCTTGTTCGTTACGGTGTTGTTCAGGATCACGTCGAAGCAGCTGATCCGGTCCGTCGCAACGAGGATCAGATTGTCGCCGGTGTCGTAGATCTCGCGGACTTTTCCTTCTTTTACGGGTTTGAATTCCTGCATGGTTTTTCTCCTTCTATTTTGTGCCGGATGCGGTGCCTTCCGGATATTTGGTATAGAAATAACGGCGGAGCATTCGGTGAATCCCCCGCCTCATGGGAGACGGGGCTGTCGGTTTCTAAGCGCAACGGCGCATTATCGGAACCGGACGGGTCGCTCTCACGGGCATCCATGCCCGGTGATCGCTCGGAAGCACATCCGTGTGCTTCCGACCCTGTCTTACTGCGTTGCGCCAAGAACCCGACCGCGCACGGCGCTCGCCCCGCTCCAAAGTCGGCTTGGGGATTCCCGAATGCCCGCCGGTAATCGTTCATGAACTATCCTGTCCCGGTCACATACGTTGCGCCGGGAAACCGGCCGCGTGCGGCGCTACGCCGTAAATTTTCCCATAAACTCGCGGAGCCTTGCGTTTTCGGAAGAGAAAAGCTCCTCCGGTGTGCCTTCCGCCTGAATGCCGCCCTGCTCCATAAAGATGATGCGGTCGGAAACCTCGCGGGCAAACTGCATCTCATGGGTCACGATGATCATGGTCATATGCTCGGACGCAAGCCGGCGGATGACCTTCAGTACCTCCGCGGTAAGCTCCGGGTCAAGGGCCGAGGTCGGCTCGTCGAAAAAGAGGATATCCGGCTGCATGGCAAGAGCCCGCGCGATGGATACGCGCTGCTGCTGCCCGCCGGAAAGGCTTCCGGGATAGGCATCCTTTTTGTCGGTAAGCCCCAGCCGGCCGAGGAGATCCTCCGCCCGGCGGTATGCCTCCTCCTTCGATATCCCTTCCGTCAGCATCGGCGGTTCCGTAATATTCTTCATAACCGAATAATGCGGAAAGAGATTGAAATTCTGAAACACCAGTCCGAATCTCCGGCGTATCATCTTAAGGTCCTTTTTGGAAGCGTAGACCATGGCGCCGCTCTCATCCGTCGCAGCCACATCCCCGTGATAGATCAGGGTTCCTCCGTCCATCCGCTCAAGGAGCGTGGCGCACCTTAAGAGAGTCGATTTTCCGGAACCGGAAGGTCCGATCACGGACAGCACCTCCCCCCTTTTCACCGTAAGAGAGATGTCCTTAAGGACTTCGGTCCCGTCGAAGGATTTACGCATATTCCGGATTGTAAGCAGTGTCTCCTGTCCCATGGCTTTACCGATAATAATCCAGTTTCTTTTCGAAGCGCTCCATCACGAAGGCCACGATGAAGTTAAATACATAATAAAAGATACCCGCCACCATCAGGGGCCCTATGGAGGCTTCCTTGGCCGCGATCTGCTTTGCGATGGTGAACATCTCCGCCTGAGCGAGAACGAAGGAAAGGGAGGTATCCTTTACCAGCGTGATCGTCTCATTCGTGATGGACGGGAGCACGGTCTTTATCACCTGCGGAAGAATGATGCGGAAGAAGGTCTGTGCCCTGGAGTATCCGAGGACCTCCGCCGCCTCATACTGTCCCTTCGGCATGGATTCGATCCCGCCGCGGTAGATCTCGGCGAAATACGCCGCGTAGTTCACGGAAAAGGCGATGATGATCGCCGGGAAGCGGTAGCCCCCGATGGAAACGCCGAACACATAGTAGGGTGCAAAATAGACCACGATCAGCTGGAGCATAAGAGGTGTCCCCCGCATGATCGAGATATAGATCTTGGTCAGTGAGCTCACGATCCGGTTTCTTGACATCCGTCCGAAGGCGACGAGCAGACCAAGCGGCAGAGAAAAGAGCAGCGTCAGCAGGAAGATTCCCACTGACACCGCCATTCCGTTTCCAAGTTGTTTCAGCATTACCGCTAAACTCATATCACATTGTTCCGGGGTGAGGGCTGTTTACGTTTATTTGCCGAGGCATACGGAATCCGTCATTCCGAAATCGGAATACTTCTCCGCGATGCTCATAAAGGTTCCGTCATCCACCATCTCAAGAAGTACGGCCTCAACTTCATCCTTCAGCACCGTATTGCCCTTCAGGAAACCGATCCCGTACTGCTCGGAAGCAAGCTGTTCGTCAAGGATCTTATAGCCGTCGCCGCGGTTCTTGATCTGATAAGCCGCAACGCCGATATCGATGGCAAGAGCATCGATGGCACCCGCCTCAAGATCCATAAATCCGGTGTTGTAGTCCGCGTACTGGGTAAGCTCCGCGAAAGTCGCGGCAAGCGCCGAAGCGTCTCCTTCGAGGGCGGCCAGTGCGGAGGAGTCCTTCTGCACCCCTACCTTCTTTCCGTCAAGATCCGCCTGGGTGGAAATGCCGGAATCCGTCTTCACAACGAATACCTGGGAATTGTCCACATAGGGGATCGACCAGGTGTACTGATCCTCACGTCCCTGGATCGTAAAGCCGTTCCAGATGCAGTCGATCGCGCCGGAGGAAAGCTCCATGTCCTTTGCGTCCCAGTCGATGGGCTGCTTTTTCAGCTCCCAGCCCTTGCGCTTGCATACCTCTTCCGCAAGATCCAGGTCGAAGCCCACATAATTGCCGGAATCATCCATATAGCCGTAAGGCGGAAATTCCGCATCAAATCCTACCGTAAGGGTCGTACGGCCGCTGTCTTTTGCATCTTTTTCAGCCTCCTCATCCACGGAGATCTCATCGGTCTCCACATAGGGAGTCGCGGGAGTGTTCTTCTCCCCGCAGCCTGCAAGCAGGGTAAATGCCATGCATGCCGTCAAAATCACAGATATTGCCTTCTTTTTCATAATTCTCCTCCTTTATTGCTTTAGCGGGTAAAAGCGCTTTTCACAACGCAAACATCGTATCAGTTGGATCGTGAAAAGTCAATACGGACACCCTATAAGAATATCAACATCCTTCCCCTGTCAGGTATACTCATCCACAATGGCCATGATCTCCCTTGCGTATTTCGGGTATCTGGCCGCGAGATCCTTGATCTCGTCCTGGGCCTTGGCCGCCACCACCTCGCGGTTGTAATCGATGCGTCTTCGCAAAGACTGCCGCTGAATGATCAGTTTATGGCGGATCTCGACCATTTCCTTTTTATCCAGGATCGCGTCCGGCTGGTGGAGCCAGATGGCGGGATCCTTGATCTGGAAGCGGCGGAGTTCATGCAGGAATTCCTTCTCCAGGATGGTAAGATCGTTCTCCGCTGATTCGTATTTGAGCCGCTCCTCCCTCTCTTCCAGAAACATTTCATAGTCCTTTGAAAGCTCCTCGGCCGAGGAGACCATATATTTCACATAAAGATAATCGAGAAGATGCGTATTGTTCACATAGCGGATCTTCACGGTATTCTGAAGGGAGATCAGCCGGGTGATCCCCTTCTCCACGGATCTTAATTCCTTCCGGGAATCGTTCTGCCGGATAAAGATCAGGGTGATCCCGATGGCTGCCGAAAGCGCCGCCGCAAGATATCCGATCCTCGTATCCATCCGGAGTCCGTACTGCAGTATCAGCATGATCAGGATAAGGACCGCAGCGGCCACCCCGCAGACCACTGCCATGGAGCGGCAGTCTCCGATCGTCTTTTTCAGTTCATCCTTCCGGTAGAAATATGCCTGCTTTTCGTTCTCGAGCTTTTTCAGGTCGCGCTTGATCAGGCGCTGATAATTCTCGGTATCGGTCAGCTTTGTGAGTCCCTCTTTGAGGTCCGCCTCCATGCGTTCCATCTTGAGGTACTTCTCCTCGCTCATCTTCTTCCTGCGGTTCTGGAAGCCGGCCTGTTTCTTCTTCAGCTGCGCGATCTTCGCCGCATAGTCCCCGAGAAGCTTCTTTTCCTCATCGGGAAGCGCCTCGATCTCCTCCATGTCCCGGAGCTTGCCCGTGATCTCGTTATACTCGGTCTGTAAAAGATCCACCTCTCTGGAGGCTTCCGCGATCTGTTCAAGACAGCCGCGGACATAGTCCTCCCTGGACTTCCTGTCGTTGATCTGAAGGTCGTCCCGGTCATAGATCACCTCATTCCAGGCATCGACCTGTTCCCAGTCCTCGATATCGTAAAGGGGATCTTCCTTTTTCTTTTTCCAGTCAAAGAGCCGTTGCAAAAACCCCATCAGCCGGTCACCATTGTAAGATACTCATTCTTCAGATCGCCGATCATCGAATCGAGCTCCTTTTCCGAAGCCGCTTCATTCCCCTCCTCACGGAAGATCTTAAGCGCCTCGAGACGGATCCTCTCGTTCGTTCCCTCAAAGCCGGACTTCATGGAAGAAAGCCGCTCTTCAAGGCGTTTTGCCGCTTCGGCATAATCCCTGTGTTCGGAAAGGAAGCGGATATAGTCATCCTCCTCCATCTGCATCCTCCGGCAGAAAAGATAGCGCATGAGCAGATCCTCCTCACCGGATGCCTCATAAGCCCTCCTGAAATATCTGGATGCCACATCGAACATGAAAAGCCCCATATAGGCCTCCGCCATGCTCGCGAAGATACGGATCCTTAAAGGGTCCTCCGGCCCGGGAAGGGAAAGGAGCACATCCTCATATTCACCGATCGCGCTCTCGAGCCGGTTCAGACTGAAGAGATAATCCGCCTGGGAAAGCGCCCGTTCATACTCGTTCAGCCCCTCATTCCGGTAGAGGATCTCATCAAGAGCCTCCGCGTCGTTCCGGTCGAGGTAGTTTACATAATCCAATATTGCGTCGATGAAGACCCTCAGCGTGCATCCGCGGTCCAAAAGCTTATACAGCTCGTTTGACAGATCCTTCAGACCGCACTCGTTTCCGATCCAGTGTGCAAGTTCCGGGTCCATCAGCTCGTCCGTGACAAGATACGGATTGTGCGCCACAAGATAGCAGAATTCCTCGATCCTGAACGCGTTGGCATCCATGCTTTTCAGATAATAAGGAGATCTCGCCTCCTCGCCGGTGCATAATAACAGATTTCTCATTCTACCTTGATACTGTGCGACCACGCCAGGCCGCTGGCTTTCACAATTTCTCCGAACCCGAGGTCCTCAATGTCCACATTCAGGGTGTGGGCGTCCGTCATTTCCAGATGAAAAAGGAGCATCGTGGTTTTCTTTTCCCTCTCGGGCAGCCCCTCGAGGGAGATGATCCTTCGCTTTGCGCCGGTGCCGGTCATGGGAGTCACGAAGAATTCGATCTCGGATCCGCCCGTAAGGATCATCTGAAAATCCTTCTTCGCTTCGAACCAGTTTTCCCCGGCATCCAGTGCCGCGAAATATGAGTCCTCGCCCCGTTCCTTCACATAAAGGCCGATGTTGGACTTCAGCTTGTCTTCGCCCAGATATACATATTCCGGATTTTCCTCCGGCTCCGAGAGCCTTTCCAGTGCCGCGAAGGCCGCGCCTTTCCCGAAAAGGTTCGAGCCCTGAAACGCCCGCTTTCTCGCGCAGAGCACCTTCAGCGATTCGCTCATCCACTCTCCCGAAAAGCCGTCTCCGAGAAGATAGACGCTCCGGAGGTCCTTCCCCGGAAAGACGGATCCCCTTAAAAGGTCGGCAAAGGCGCTGTCCTTCCTGTTTTTTTCGGAAACCGGAGGATCCGGTTTCAAAAAGCGCGTAAATTCCGGATACTCCGCTTTTTCGATCATGCATACCTTCGGAACCGTATGAAGGTTCACCGTGAAATGCATGGTCTTAAGATGGGGCTCCAGTTCGAAACACATGGCCCCGCCCTGAAGAAGCTCGGGATCCCTGTGCATCATATAATGATAGAAGCTCTCCATGTGGCTCTGGCAGGTAATGCTCTCCGGATTCCCGGAAATGGCGGCCTTCACCCGCCCCAGTACTTCCACGGTGCGCGGCGTCAGATTCTCCACAGTGAACATGAAGGAATCGAAATGATCCGGGATCCCTGCTGCCGCAAGCAGTCCGAGAGAGCGTCTTACAAAAAGGGACAGAAGCGCGACGGGGTCAAATTTCTCTTCCCCGACGGGGATCTCTTCTCCCCGCTCCGCTTTCGAAAGAAGGTCCCTTACGCGAAAGACCTCCTCTTCGGGGGCATCCTCGGCCTCTTTTCCGTAGAGCCACTGCCCGTTGTCCTTTCTCCTTGCAAGCACTGCCGGGATATCATACTGCTCGGTACCCGCAAGATACGGGATCGTTTCCGGCTCCGCATCCTTTCCGGTCAGATAGCTTATCTGGGCAAAGGAAGGCCTGAGGTCATAGCCTATGACCAGGCGCGTTCCGCTTTTTCTGATGATCGAATCCTTTACTGTGATCATAATGTCTTCCGGAAATAATCAAGCTGATAATATCGAAGCAGCAGTTTTTCCAGTTCCTCTTTGTCATTCATGGTCCTTGAAAGAGCGATCTCGTTCAAAAGGCCGTATTTGCTGTTCCGGTCCCGTTCCTTTCCGGCGGCATCCGCCCCGAGAACGCCGGATGTCTGTTTCTCGTTTCCTTCGCTGTCCGTATCCGTGATATAATAGCGGACCACATCTCCGTAAAAAAGCACGAACTGCCGGACAAAGATCCCGTGGAACATGTCGCGCATCGGTTCCTTCTCATAGCCTTCTTCGCCGTCTCCCCCGCTCTCGTAAAGGAAGTTCACGCTCACATGGTGGCCGGGCTCGGAGCGGTATTCCAGGATCGTTTTATCCAGGAACCGGTGCATGAATGTATAGGTACCGGTATAGGCCCGGAACCAGGAAAAACAGAGTCCCCTGCCCACGATCTCCCTGAGCCAGAGAAATACCTGCTTCGTCTCCTCCTCCGAAAGCTTCGATACCCGTTCCGAACAATGCTTCGTATAGGCAAGCTTGCAGACGAGGGGGATCTCCCTCAAAGCGGAAAGTCCGGGAAGCTCCTTTACGAAAACATCCCCCAGAGGCTTTTCCTCCACGAAATAGTCAAAGCAGGCCTTTGTGATGAAGGCAAGGATGAGATTCCGGTCATCTCCCGTTTCGGCATAGAAGGAAAAGACTGCCGCATATTTCCCGGTCTCCTCGCCGGTAATAAGGACCTCTTTAAGAAGGTTTTCCGCAAGCCGGACGGGCTTAAGTCCTTCTTTTCGTGCGGCCTCAAGGATCGTAAGGGTCTCCGACGGAGTTCCCCGGAAATATCTTAAAAGATAACGGAGCATTTCCCCGTCATACCGGCCGTTCAGGAAGGACCGGTAAACAAGGGCAAGAAAGGTTTCGTCGCTCCCCGGATCCTCGTGACTTCCGTCTCCCAGAGGATTGTCCGGAACCCGTTCCTTAAGAAGCCGCTCTAACAGGCGGAACAGGATCTTCGGATCCGGATCTTCCTTTTTCGCGGCCGTAAGGACCCGGTAAGCCTGCGTATTTCGGTTTCTTAAAACCAGAAGGCGGATCAGCTCCGGAATATCCCCCGCCTCAACATCCTCCGGCCCGATCCCCTCAAGAAAAGCGTCCAGTTCCCCGGTCCGGTCCTGCTCATAAAAATACCGGGCGAGCATCATATTGATCTTTAATACGGCGCTCCTTTCCACCTCTTTCGAACGGGTAAGACGGAGGCAGGCCGCCTTTGTTTCCTCGCTCACCGGAAGCAGCTCCCGGTTAAGGCCGGTGAGCCTTGTGTCAAAGAGAAGGTCCCCTTCAAGATAAGGGATAAGCATTCCGGCAAGATTCTCCTGCCCGGTAAGACTCCTTTCCTCAAAAGCCTCGTCATCGGCAAAAAGATGTCCCTCCCCATCGGAAAGAGCGATCACGGCTTCTCCGTAGACCGGAATGGAGATCTCCTCTCCCGACCCTTCATAATCGAATTCCGGGATAAGATTCGGATAGCGCACCCTGACACCGGTGATTCCCGGATGCTTCGGACGGATCCTCCGGATAAAGAGCGCCCGGGAAAGCCCTTTGGCCACCTCCGGCGTCAGTGACACTTCCGTCAGGATACTCCTGTAAAGATAGGCAAGGTTCCTGTCATTTCTCCCGTCTTCCGCGGAAGCAAGGACAAAGCGCAGAATCGGATCCCGGTACTTTTCCATGATCGCGGGATAACGGTCCCTGTTCTTCATCACATAGGCATAAAGGAAGGCCTCCCGGGAAGGATCCGGATGCAGGTCATAGGCAAAATAAAGAAGAACTCTCTGCGGGATCTCCGGCGCCCTGTCCGGATCCGCGGAAAGCAGATAGTATTCATAGAGCCTCGTGATCCGAAGCCCGCGTTCCACGGCTCTTTCGTATACCTCAAAGGCCTTGTCGTCCCTCTGATCCTCCGAGATCAGAACGGAGCAAAGGGCCGAGAGCGCATCCTCCCTGTCGGTCTTTTTCGCGCAGTCGTAAAGGAGCGGAAGCAGTCTTTTCGCGCCGCTCTTTAAGCGGGTGGAAAGGTAAAGGAACTGATCGGCCACCGCGTCGGAAAGAAGCCCGTTCCTGCTCATAAAGCGAAGAAGCCGGATCTCAAAAGGCTCAAGGACCGTGATCAGCGTCGGATTCGAAAGCACAAGCTGTGCCGCCTCTGTGTAGATCACGGGAGAAGAATTGCCGCGGTCGGAAAGATCCTTCAGGAATTCCCATTTCTTTTCCGGCGCGTTCGTGAGTTCATCGGACAGAAAGCCGAAGATCCAGGCCACCCGCCAGTCGGAAGGATTCTTTTCGTAGATGGCTCTTATAACCTCATAGGCCTCCTCCGTCTCACGCTCATCCGGAAAGACGAAGGTCCGGAGATAGCGGTAATAAGCGTAGAGCCGGTCGGACACCCCGCTTTCCGCCGTATGCCGGTCCTGCTCAAGAAGCCATCCCGCCTCGTGGAAGCGCTCCTTCGTGATGAGGATATGCACATACATCAGCCGGTAGGCAAGGCTTTCCGGATCCCGCTCCCTGAGTTCCCCGAGAAGCCGTTCCGACTCGTTCAGCCATGTGAGCTTCGCGATCCGTCTCGTCCGGAATGCCACATAATAGCGCATCAGATCCAGCATCAGATGATCGTTCCCGAGCTGCAGATCCCGGATCCTGCGGTTCACGGGATGGCGGATCACGCAGATCGCGGCACTTACCTCCCCGTAAAGGCTCCGGAAGGTGATCTTCGCGAAATTCTTTCCCGAATGAAGCTTCTCTTCGAGAACGGAATAGGCAAAGCGCGCCTTGTTCCCCCGGAAATCCTCATCGGTAAGGTTTTCTTTGGAAAGGCGGATAAATGGAGCGTCCGTCGTAACGGCAAGGTCCGTATAGCCCCAGGTGCTGCGGCTCACGGTAAGGTGCCTGATCGCGGAAGCGGTGGCGATATCGATCTCAACATAGGGATTCTCTATGAGAAAACGAACCGGACGTTTCTTTCCGGTCTTTTTCAGGAATTCCTCGAGACACTGGGCGGCGTTTTTCCCCTTTACGAGCAGCCGGTAAAGATCGAGGCTCTTTTTTTCCTCCGCCTCGAGCATCTTCGAAAAGAGTTCCTCCTCTTTGAAGAAGGACGCGGCCTCATCGAAATCCTCCCTTGCAAGGCTGAGGAAGGAAAGCATATCGGAGGGAACGCCCTCCGGCAGGGCTTTGCTTTCGGGAAGCACGTTCGCCCGGTAGGGCAGGCGGTATTCCCCGCAGTCGGAAAGTATCAGGAACTCTCCTTCGACCTTTTCGTAAGGAAGAAGGCCCGCGGCGTCGAAAAAGAATACGATCCCGGATTCACTTCCGGAAAAACGGCTCTCGGGAAGCGACATCCTGAGGCTCCTTACAAAGACCTCACCCTCGACGGGCATATCCCTGCTCTCCCGGATCAGAAAACTCCCCTCATAGCGTTCCCCGGAAATGACCTCAAACAAGATCTCCTTTTCGGGAAAGAGAAGGGTCCTTCCCGTCTGTTTGAAGCTGCCTTCTAAAATTCGTTCCACCTCGCCATACATAGAATTAAGTATACCACAGAAGGAGGTCAAATTTAATAGATTTTTAATTTGGGCTTTCCGGCGCGCTTCATTATAATAAGGAACATGGACATCAATATTGAAGAATACAGGTATAAGTATGAAACGCATCTCCACACGTCGGAGGCAAGCGCCTGCGCAAGGAGCAACGGGCGGGCAATGGCGGAAGCGTGTCACGAGGAAGGTTATGACGGGATCTTCGTAACCGATCATGCCTGGGGCGGAAATACCGCAATCGACCGTTCCCTCCCCTGGGAGGAATGGGTCACGAATTTCGCGAAGGGCTATGAGCATGCGAAGGAGCGGGGAGACGAGATCGGCCTGAAGGTCTGGTTCGGCTTCGAATCCGGCTTTCACGGAACGGAATTCCTGATCTACGGACTGACCCCGGAGTATATGATCGCGCATCCGGAGTTTTGGGATGCCGGTATTCCGGAGCAGCTTTCCCTCGTACACGAAGGAGGCGGGATGGTCATTCAGGCGCATCCCTACCGCGAGGAGTTCTACATTCCCGAGATCAGGCTCTTTCCGGAATACGCGGACGGTATCGAGGCCATCAACGCGACCCATACCAGTCACAGGAGCGGATCCCATAAGAGTCCTGTCTGGAATGCGCAGGCGATATCGCTGGCGCTTCGGGAGAACAAGCCGATGACCGCGGGAAGCGACGTTCATACGGTCAACATCTTCGGAGGCGGAATCTATACCCGTACCCCTCTCAACGATCCGCAGGATTACATCCGTCTCATACTGGGCGATGAGATGTATCTTATGACGGACGGGGATCGGATCTTTGACCGCTACGGGAACCTTCTCAAAGTACTGTACGTGGAATGAGAAAAGCGAATATCAGTTTACATAAATTTGTAAAACGAGTCATTGTGCACTTATGTGCAGCTGCTCTCCTGCTTTTTCCCACAGGCTGCTCCTTCGATGTCTTCGGGAAGCAGATCGTTCTGACCACAGGCTTTCGCCAGGATGAGCTCTTCAAGCTGGAAGGGCAGAACTGTATGCTCGGGGAAGCGCTGGTTTATCTTTCCAATATGCGCAACAGCTACGAGAAGATCTACGGCGAAGAGATCTGGTCCTCCCAGCAGGGCGGAGTGTTCGCCGTGACCGTACGTGAAAACGCTCTGGCGCTGATCTCCCAGATCAAGGCCATGAACCTTCTTGCGGTGGATAATTCGATCACGCTGTCGGATGAGGAAGAGCGAAAAGTCCGGGAAGCCGCGGACGAATACTTCGGCTCCCTTGGAGAGACGGAGCGCAAAAAGCTCCGGATCGATGAAGATCTCGTACTTCGCATGTACAGGGAATACGCCCTCGCCCATAAGTATTACCGGGAGATCATCAAGGATATCGACCTTGAGGTCTCCGACGACGAAGCAAGGACCATCACCATCGAGCAGATCTTTCTCCGGACCTACCTTGAGGGACCGGACGGGATCCGCCAGGAAATGAGCCTCTCCGAAAAGGAGGCCCTGAGGGTCAAGGCCGAAGAGCTCAGGGCCCTCGCTGCGGACGGGGAACATGAATTCAGCGATCTTGTGCTCGAATACTCGGACGGCGGCTTAAGCGAGCTTTCCTTTTCCAAAGGGGATACGGATCCGGTCTTCGAGAATGCCGTATTCAATCTCGGCACCAATGAGATCTCGGAGGTGATCCGGACGAAGGACGGTTATCACATCATCAAATGTCTGACGACCTTCAACCGTGAGGAGACGGATCTCAACAAGCTCAAGATCGCGGATCTTTCGAGGCAGAAGGTCTTCGGGGAGCGCTACGATACCTATGTATCCACCCTGATCACGGCCTTTAACGACGAGCTTTGGGACAGCGTGAGCGAGGATGATTTTGACGGGATAAATACTCAGAGTTTCTTTGAGATTTATCATAAATATTTTGATTAAAGAGGTGATCTTTTATGGAACAAAGACAAGGTAATCTATCCATTGATTCCGAGAACATTTTCCCCATTATCAAAAAATGGCTGTATTCGGATCATGACATTTTTTACCGGGAGCTGATCTCGAACGGCTGCGATGCCATCACGAAGCTGAAAAAGCTGGATATGATGGGCGAATATTCGCTGCCGGAGGGCTATAAGCCCCGGATCGATGTCCTCGTCAATCCGGAGGACAAGACCCTGAAATTCGTGGACAACGGCCTCGGAATGACGGCGGATGAAGTGGAGGAATACATTAACCGGATCGCTTTTTCCGGTGCCACCGATTTCATCGAGAAGTACAAGGACAAATCCACGGATGATCAGATCATCGGGCATTTCGGACTGGGCTTCTACTCCGCCTTTATGGTGGCGAAGGAGGTTCACATCGATTCCCTTTCCTATAAGGAAGGCGCGGAAGCGGTGCACTGGGAATGCGACGGCGGAACGGAGTTTTCCATGACCGCCGGAGACCGCGATACGGTGGGCACCACCATTACCCTCTTTCTGAATGAGGACGTTCTCGAGTTCTGCAATGAATACAAGGCCCGGGAAGTGATCAAAAAATACTGTTCCTTCATGCCGACCGAGATCTATCTTTCCAAGGAAAATTCCAAGGATACGCAGACCATCGACGCGGATGATCTTAAGGAAGGGGATACCATCGTCGAGGAGATCAAAGACGAAGGTACGGACAGCGACGGAAAGGAAAAGAAGAAACGTCTTAAGATCCTTCGCAGGCCGGAGCTCCTTAACGAGACCCTGCCGCTCTGGATGAAGCACCCGAACGACTGCGCGAAGGAGGAATACCTGGAATTCTACCGCAAGGTCTTCAATGATTACAAGGAGCCCCTGTTCTGGATCCATCTCAACATGGATTATCCCTTCAATTTAAAGGGTATCCTGTATTTCCCGAAGATCAACCTGGAGTACGAATCCATCGAGGGCGTGATCAAACTGTAC
This sequence comes from Lachnospiraceae bacterium, assembly GCA_024692955.1. Taxonomy (GTDB): domain Bacteria; phylum Bacillota; class Clostridia; order Lachnospirales; family Lachnospiraceae; genus JAILLW01. The sequence goes on from JAILLW010000137.1 coordinate 18,236, forward strand.
AACAACCAGGTCTTCATCGCGGACAATATCAAGGAAGTCATTCCGGAATTCCTGATGCTGCTTAAGGGTGTCATCGACTGCCCGGATCTTCCCCTCAACGTGTCCCGTTCCGCCCTGCAGAACGACGGCTTCGTGAACAAGATCTCCGAATACATCTCGAAGAAGGTGGCCGACAAGCTTTCCGGCATGTGCAAGACGGAAAAGGAGGAATACGATAAGTACTGGGATGACATCTCTCCCTTTATCAAGTACGGCTGCCTGAAGGATGACAAATTCTGCGAAAAGATGACGGATTATATCCTCTTTAAGAATCTTGACGGCAAATATCTGACTCTGCCCGAATGTCTCGAGGTCAATAAGACCGATCCCGACGAGATCTCCGATGAGGAAGGGGAAAACGCCTCCGAAGAAGCCGCGAAGGACACCGAAGAGCCGGAAGTCCTCGATGCGGACGGAAAGCCCGTGGAGGAAAAGAAGGAAAAGACCATCTATTACGTAACGGACGAGCAGCAGCAGGCGTCCTACATCCAGATGTTCAAAAAGGCAAAGATGGATGCCGTGGTCCTTACCCACAATATCGATCAGCCCTTCATCCAGCAGCTGGAGTCCAAAAACGAGGGCATCCGTTTCCAGAGGATCGACGCGGACCTGACCGATTCCTTCAAGTCCAAAACCTCCAAAAAGGAGGAGGAGGCCTTCAGCGCCGCCGCCGAAAAGGTGAAGGACGTTATGAAGAAGGCACTGAAGAAGGACAATATCGCGGTAAAGATCGAGAAATTAAAGAACAAAAAGGTGGCGTCCATGGTGACGCTTTCCGAAGAATCCCGCCGTATGCAGGATATGATGAAGATGTATTCCATGCCCGGAATGGACATGAGCGCCTTCGGCAAGGAGGGAATCACCCTTACGCTGAACGCGAACCATCCGCTGGTACAGTATGTCATGGATCATACCGACGGCGACAATACAAAGACCATCTGCGAACAGCTCTATGATCTGGCGCTCCTTCAGCACGCGCCGCTTGCTCCCGATGAGATGACGAAATTCGTGGAGCGGAGCAACGAGATCATGATGATGCTCGCGAAATAAGGTCCGGCCGGACTTCTTCCGGCTCTCAATAAACCGCTTTCACATCTTCTATCTCTCCGTTCCGGATCCCGAAACTCCAGACCGAGTGTCCGGGAATCCGGTGTTCCGTGAGATAATATCTGCCGTTTATCGGAGTGAGGTAATAAGGTGTACCTCCTCCGATGAAACGGTCGTATACATCCTCATAATCACCGTTCATAAGTCCTTCCGGATCCTTCGTCCGGATCATGGTGGCCGCGGACTGGTCCCCCGACGCGTCCGTGGAGATCGTGATATAGAACCATTCGCCGATCCTGGTCAGCTGGATCATCCCCGCCATGCTCTCCGGTACCGGATATTCCTTCCGGATCTCAAAGGTCTTCCTGTCCGCATAAAGAATGCTCTGATTGCCGGAAACAAACCAGATCCCGTCCCCGTCCACGGTAAAGGAACGGACATAGACCCCGAGGAGGGAATCGATGCTCCGAAGCTCCGTAAGATACATCCGGTTTGTGGAATGATCCCTTCGGAAAAGATACATCCCGCCGCTCATGGAGCTCCAGACATAAAATGTGTCCTCTTCCTCCACATAAACGATATAGTGGGGCCGGACTCCCACCTCCGTAAACTCCTGGGTCGGAACAAAGAACGGCGCCCCGTCGGATCCGGTCCTTTTTTCCATGATAAGGACCCTGTGGTTCTCCGTATCGTCGATCAGATAGACCGTTCCGTCGGAAGCTACGGTATGTCCTCTTGAAATGTCGGAAGTCATAACGGACCATTCGGACAGGGGATCCTCCGTATTTTCATGAAAGATCACCTGATCATGATAGCAGTCCACGATAAAATAGAGACCGTCGATCCACTGAACCTGGGTCGGCACGGAAAGTTCGGTGCAGGGGTTTTTCGGGGCGGCGCCTCCGGATCCCGAAGCATTGCCGTCCTCCGCTTTTTCCCCGGAAGAAGATGCTCCGGCAATGAGAACGGATTCCCGAAGATAAGGATCGGAGGAAGGGTCAAAGGGCGCGGGGCCTGAAGGTCCTCCGGTATCCGAAGATGGCCTGTTTTCGGACGAAGGCTCCCCGGATAAGGCCTCTTTGGCACAGCCCGCGGCGGACATAAGGAGCAGAAAAAGCAGGATAAGAAGCACCGTTCTTATCCCGTAAGATCTCTTTATTCCGGCCATTTCGGATACCCTCCGTTCCGGATCCCGAATTTCTCCCTCATCAGGATCAGCCGTTCGACCTCCTCTTTTTCGAGGAGATTCCGTTCTCCCGGAAGGCAGTCCGTAAGGAAGGTTATCTTCGCGTAATACTCCATGGATTCCAGCCGGTAAAAGGCGGCGAAGGGATCATCCGCCCAGGTCACGGCACCGTGGTTTCCGAGGATCACCCCGTTATGGGTGCGGACATAGGGAGCGATCGCCTCCGGCACTTCTTCGGAGCCAAGCTCCGCATAAGGAGTGACCGGAACATCCCCGAGGGTGATGACGGCTTCAGCCAGCATCGGAAGGTCAAGCGGCCGTTTCATAATGGAAAAGGCGGTGCAGAAAGGCGGGTGCGCATGACATACCGAGCGCAGCCCGTCATCCTCCTTATAGGCGCGAAGATGCATCTTAAGCTCGGAAGAAGGCTTTCCATTCCCCTCGATGAGATTCCCTTCAAGATCCGTCACCACCAGGATCTTCTTTTTCATAAAGCCCTTTGACACACCCGAGGGCGTAGCAAGGACCGCATCTTTGCCGATCCGGACGGAGATATTCCCGTCATTTGCCGCCACGAATCCCTGATGGTACATTCTTCGGCCGATCTCCAGGATCGCCTCTTTTGCTTTTTCCCGTTTCGGATAGGAACTCATGGCATCACCCTGTTTTCTTCATCATTATGGGTCAGATGAACGACCCCTGTCTCATAGGAAAGCATAACCTCACGTGAGTATTCCGTTTTCGACCATGCCATTATGATCCTTGCCCGGACCGCCTCGATATCCCCTTCGTGGATCTCCGGGAGCAGAAGGAAAAACTGATTCATCCCGATCTGCATCATGATGTCACTGTTTCGAAGCGAATTCTGAAGCTGTTCCCGCAATGTGTCGATGATCAGGGCCCTTTCCCCCGTAGTGCGGTTATTGTTCAGGAATTCCGCGGTGATCAGCATTCGGTAGGCCGTTCCGTGATAACGCTCCATATAGCGGATCATATAGCGGTATACGTTTCCGAAGGCTTCCCGCCCCATCCACATCGCGTTCTGGGAAATGTTCCTCTCCTCCAGGATCGTGGTCAGGGTATCCAGATCCGGCTTCTCCGGAATATCGGGATTATCTTCGATCTCACGGCCGAGGATGCGGTAGCTGTGTTTTCCGTTCTTTTTCACTTCATAAAGCGCCCGGTCCGCAATCCGGAAAAGCTCCTGAAAATCCGTTCCGGACTTCGGGACAAAGACCGCTCCCACCGAGATCCCCAGCGGGATCTGCATGGTATCGCCAAGGATCTCCTTCGCCCTTATAAGGAGTTCCTCATTGATCATCTCCGTATAGGACCGGATATCCTCTTCCCTGGTCATCTCGATCCCGAAGAGCATGAACTCATCTCCTCCGATCCTTCCGATGACCGCCTCCTGTCTCATCCTCGCGCCGAATATCTTCGCGCAGGCTTCCAGAACCCTGTCTCCCGCTTCATGTCCGTAGATGTCGTTTACGAGTTTAAAGGAGTCGAGATCCATGATCAGGAGGCAGCCCCGCTTTTCATGGCAGAGCGCGCTGATCTGATCGTTCGCCGCCTGCTTGTTAAGAAGCCCCGTCAGGGCATCCACGGTGGCTTCCTCCGCGTATTTCTTTATGGTTTCCTGGGTATGGATCGCATGCTCGATCCGTTTGATCAGGACCTCCGTATCAAAGGGTTTATGGACAAAGTCCGAAACGCCCATATCAAAGCCGCGGTTTTCCGTACCGGCATCTTCCGCCGCCGTAAGGAAGATCACGGGAACCTCCGGCACGTTCATCTCTTTTCCGAGTTTTCTCAGTTCCTTTAAGGTCTCGAAGCCGTCCAGATCCGGCATCTGGATGTCCAGAAGCACCAGATCCGGCATTCCGTTCTCGCGGATGTAATCAAGAAGCTTCCATCCGGATTTCAGAGCCGTGACCCGCATCCCGTGTTCACTCAGAATGCGCCCCGCGGCTTTCAGATTCACAATGTCATCGTCTACGATGATGATCCAGTCTGTCATAAATTCCTTATCCCTTTCAGGTGAGCCTCCGTTTCATATGCCTGCTCACAGGTTCAGTGCATTTATTCCCTCAAAGATCTTCCTGTAATCTTCAAGAAATTCCGTATGATGGGCATTCAGGTATTCCAGATCGCCCTTTTCCGCCGCCTTTTCAAGCGCCGCGGCCTTATCGGCAAGTTCCGGCGCGCCGATCATCCTGGATGTGCTCTTCAGCGCATGGATCAGATTCCGGTAGCCCGAAGCATCTTTGGCATCAAGGAGACGGGCAAGCTCTTTGCAGCGGCCTTCCCCTTCTTTCGCGTAGTCCCTGAGGAGCTCCATATAGAATTCCGTACTTCCCGCCGAATAACGGATTCCGTCCGCGACGTTAAGCGGAAGGGCAAAGAGAGCCGGCGGAAGCTTCGCTTTTGCCTCTTCATCCGCTCCCATGCCGCCGGGCAGGAATTCGAGGACTTCGTCCCCGTCGTTTCCGGACTCTTTGCGGTCGCCGGAAAGCATCCCCGTCTCCGGCAGGTATTTTTCAAGCTTTTCCTGAAGCCTTCCCACATCGATGGGTTTCGGCAGGAAATCGTCAAAGCCGTGACTCCGGTAGAATTCTTCCGCGCCGGTCATGACATTGGCAGTCAGCGCCACCACTTTCGTTCCTTCTTTCAGGAGGCCTTCCTCCTTCAGTTGTTTCAGGGTCTCCACTCCGCTGAGTTCCGGCATCAGATGATCCATGAATACGAGATCGTAATCCTTCTCCCGTATCATGCCGATGGCTTCCTTGCCGGACGCGGAAAGATCCGGAATGAGCCCGAAGAGCATAAGGAGATTCTTCGCGACTTTCCGGTTCATCTCATTGTCATCCACCACAAGGACTCTGGCACCGGGTGCTTTCAGGGAAAGCTCTTCCGTTTCGGGAGCCGAAGAATCCCGGAGCCTTACCCGATAGTCCCCTACCGGTGAAGGATCCGCGATCCCCTGCAGAAGGCGGAAGGAAAAGACGGAGCCCTCTCCGTATCTGCTCTCCACCTTAAGCGAGCTGCCCATCATGTCAAGGAGCTTCGTTACTATGGATATTCCGAGCCCCGTTCCCTCGATGCTGCGGTTGCGGCGCTCCTCAAGACGTTCAAAGGATTCGAAGAGCCGGTTCATATCCTCCTCCCGGATCCCGATACCGGTATCCTCCACGGATACATCAAGGACCACACCATCTCCTTCTCTTCCGCCGTTTCGGATCGAGAGCTTCACGAAGCCGCTTTCCGTATATTTCACCGCATTGGTCAAAAGATTCGTTATGATCTGGTTTACCCTGACATCGTCTCCGATGAGTTCGGCCGGAAGGGTCTCGTCCACTTCAACGGAGAACTCGAGGGATTTATCCTCCGCCCTTCCCTTGACCGATCCGGTCAGCGATTCAACGAATTCAGCCAGTTCATAGCGGACGGGAATGATCTCCATCTTGCCGTCTTCGATCTTGCTGAAGTCCAGGATGCTGTTGATGAGGGAAAGAAGCGTCTTCCCCGCAGATCGGATATTTCCCGCATATTCGAGGATCTCCCCGTCTTTGGACTTCCGGAGGATCATCTCATTCATCCCAAGCACCGCGTTGATCGGGGTGCGGATCTCATGTGACATCTGTGCCAGAAACTGGCTCTTCGCGGTCCCCGCGGCGATGGCGCTGTCCGCGGCGTCCTTCATCCTGCGGTTCGTGTCCTCCTGCCAGGCCATCATATCCGTCAGGCTCCGGTAGACGAGGATGATGCAGACAAGAAATGCCACGAAGCTGACAAAGCCGAACAGAATGACATTTCCGTAGATCCGCCAGAGGCTCGAAACCGCATAGACCACGAAATGGGAATCCTCGTTTCTCCGGGCGATCATGATCCGGAGGGAGCGGTCATAATCCCGGAAGATCAGGGTGCTTTTCCCGTCCGGTCTCAGCTCCCCGTAGGGAAGTTCGGATACATTCGTCGTCCGTTCCGCGCTCATCTGATAGTTCCCGTAGGGATGATTGATGATATCGCCCTGAATGTCCGCAAGGAAGGCATACCCCGTATCCTTGTAGCTCCCGCCCATGATATTCACCAGCTTTGCCATATAGAAATCGATTCCGAAGTTTCCGAGGAATTCTCCCGTTCTGGCGTCATAGACCCTCTCGGAAAAAGTCACGCAGTAGCCGCCCGTCTGCTCATCATAGTAAGGCGCGGAAACACTCCAGCCTTCCTCCGCGTTCAGGGTATCGATATACCACTGGCGCTCCTCCACTTTCCAGTTCTTTTCCGGCAGCCAGCCGGTATTCATAAATACGGTGGGTTCAAGGTCCGGGTTGCTCATATAAGTGGCCGATATTTCCGGATACTGTGCCGTAATCCGGTTCAGATAGTCCACCGTCCCCTGGTAGTCGTTCAGCATTTCCGGGTTCGTTGAGATCACACTGCAGAACATATCGAGGATGCTCTTCTGGGTATCGACCCATTCCGAAAGCTGAAATTCATAAATCTCCGCGTCGTTTTCGAGCGTCAGCTTACCCCAGCGCCAGGTGGAGACGAGATTGATAAGGAGCGTCACGATCATAACGAAGATCATGGTGGCAAGGATGGCAGACCGGAATTTTCTGTTCATTCCGCGGCTCTGCTCCCGCCGCATCCGGAAGCGTTTCTGCTTCTCGCTCTTTACAAGGCTCGAGTAGGACATCATCTGCCCGATCATATCGGAAAGATTCTCACCGGCCGCATGAATGCGGGCCATATCCTTTTCGGTATCCACGGACTTTTCCGTATTTTCCCGGTCGGATACGCTGAGGATCCGGTTCAGCGGCTCGCGGATCTTCGCCGTGATCCCCTGAAGGAATTCCTCCCTCGTGGAAAGGGCATGTTCCGCCTGCTGCCGGCTCCTTACCGAAATGAGGTAGAGTCTGATGATGACGAAGAACAGGATGATCGCCATGCAGGACATATAGATGAGCTGGAGATAGGCGGTCCGGTAGAGCGCCCAGTCGCCCTCGCTCACGATGAGGTACCAGCCGTTTCCGGAGCGCTTCGCGAAAAGATTCTCATAGAGTTTGTCCGCGCGGATCCTCGCGGTCACGACGCCGTCCATTTTCTTCGCAAGCGAATAGATCCCGGAATAGTCCGGAAGCACCTCGAGAAGATCCTTTCCGATGAGGCTCTCATCCGAGCAGCCGGCGATGATCCCCTCGCTGGTAACGATCACTGCATTCTGAAGCTCCGTGCCGCTCATCCTCCGGATAAAGGCCTGGATCGTATCCATCGTGTAATCCACGCTGATTACGGTATCACGGTCGTTCAGAAGTACGGATACCGTATAGCAGATGTTGCCCGTGATCACATCCACATAGGGCGCGGAAACGTAAGGCTTCCCGCCGTTTTTCATGGCTCCCGTGTACCAGATCCGCTCCGTCGGCACGAAGTTCTCGATCTTATCCACATAAGGCACGATGTACCAGCCGGTTCCTGCGATATAAACATTGAAGATGCCGTTCTCGCCCTGCAGCTGCTGGTCCATGGCTTCCTGCATATAGGCGGCAAGAGCCTCCCTGTCGTCCGTGAACTCCTGGGCGGCCATCGCGAGCCTCTGAGTCAGGATCTCCGCCTGATTGATCGTACCCTCAAGCTCTCCCGCGATGGCGGAAAGCTGATAGGTCCCGGCGTCCTTTGTCTGTTTCGACATCATCCGGAACACGATCCCGAGATCCATAAATGTAACTGCCATAAGCAGCGCGGCAATGAGAATGATCCAGCCGGCTACCGTTTTTTCCATCTTCATAAATAGAATTATAACATATAATATAGTAAAATACTCTTATCATCCGCGATTTCGTGCGATCCCGAAGGGATTTTCACCGCGGGGAAAAGGTGGTGTCATGAAAGAGAACATATTAAACTATCCTACCGTGGATCTGAATGAAGCGGGAGACGCCGTTCTGATCATCGATCAGACCCTCCTCCCGAAGAAACTTGAGATGATCGAACTCAAAGGCGCGAAGGAACTTTGGGATGCGATCTATCTCCTCAAGGTCCGCGGCGCGCCGGCCATCGGGGTCTTTGCCGCGTACGCCCTCTATGTCCTGTCGCTTGAGATCGCGAAGCAGGCTTCGACGGCAAAAGAGTTTTATGAAGAATTCAAAAAGCAGAAGGAATATCTCAATTCCGCGCGGCCTACCGCGGTGAATCTTTCCTGGGCTCTTGAAAGGATGGAGCGGATCTGTGAAAAGGGGCTTTCCGGGGCAATACTTCCCGGCGCCGCCAAAGGAAGCGGAACCTCCTCTTCCGGTTCTCCGGATGATGTCGGCATGATCCGGGAGACTCTATCCCTTCTTAAGGAAGAAGCCGTGTCCATCCATCGGGAGGATACCGAAACCTGCAGGAAGATCGGAGAATACGGTCTTGGCCTGATCAAACCGGGATACGGGATCCTGACCCACTGCAATGCCGGGCAGCTCGCCACTTCGAAATACGGCACCGCCACGGCGCCGATCTATCTTGCCCATGAGAAGGGCTACGATCTTAAGGTCTACGCGGACGAAACAAGGCCGCTCCTTCAGGGAGCCCGCCTTACCGCCTCGGAGCTTTCCGCCGCGGGCCTCGACGTGACCCTCCTTTGTGACAATATGTCCGGTTCCCTGATGCGGAGCGGCGCCGTGAATGCCGTCTTCGTCGGCTGTGACCGGGTAGCGATGAACGGGGATGTGGCGAACAAGATCGGGACAAGTATGGTGGCGACCCTCGCAAAGTATTACGGGGTTCCCTTCTATGTCTGCGCGCCGACTTCCACGCTGGATCCTTCGACAAAGGACGGCTCCCTGATCCGGATCGAGCAGCGTCCCGCTTCGGAGATCACGGAAATGTGGTACAGCGAGCGCATGGCTCCGGAGGGGATCAGTGTCTACAATCCGGCCTTCGATGTGACGGACCACGATCTTGTCACGGCCATCATCACGGAGCGCGGCATCGCGTATCCGCCCTATGAGGAGTCGCTTCCGGAAATGCTCGAGAGATAACAGCGGCGGGTATTCGTGAATCCCCCGCCTCATGGGAGTCGGGGCTGTCGGTTGATCTGAGTGCGGCGGGACATTCGTGAATCCCCCGCCTCATGGGAGGCGGGGCTGTCGGTTTCTAAGCGCAACGGCGCATTATCGGAACCGGACGGGTCGCTCTCACGGGCATCCTTGCCCGGTGATCGCTCGGAAGCACATCCGTGTGCTTCCGACCCTGTCTTACTGCGTTGCGCCAAGAAACCGACCGCGCACGGCGCTCGCCCCGCTCCAAAGTCGGCTTAGGGATTCACGAATGTCCCGCCGCTCTCTACAATTCATCAGTATTTCACAGTAAAAAACCGGCACACGGAAAGGATCCGCAGTGCCGGTTCTTATTATGTGATACGCGAACTTCGCGTATCCGTCAGTTCTTATGCAGCCTTCTTTCCTTTGGCCTGAGCCTGGAAGGTCTGTACGCCTTCGATCACGAGGATCACCGCAAGTACGGTCATCGCCAGTGCGAATACGAGCTGGAACCAATCGCCCCAAACGGCTTCACCGCCGCCGATCGCCTGGAACTTCTTGATGATCGTAAGCACAAGGCTGGTAAGCGTCGCGCAAAGCATGAAGATCATCGGGATGAAGAACATCTTGTTGTTCTTTCCTACTTCACCGAGCCATGCGCATACAGCCAGGAGCGCGATACCTGCAAGGAGCTGGTTCGCGGCACCGAAAAGACCCCAGATCGCCGAAAGCTTCAGTCCGCCGAGTACGCAGCCTATTACTACCATGAAGGTCGTACCGAAAAGCGGATGAGCGAGAATCTTGCGGATGCCGGTGGCATCTTTCCAGGTAGCCTCCTCTTCCTTCAGGAAGAGCTCGGAGAACATGAAACGGGAAAGACGGGTACCGGTATCAAGGGAGGTCAGCGCGAATACGGAAACCGCCAGCGTAAGGAGCGCGTAGATCGTGTTGTAGATCGGGGTTCCTTCGCCGCCGAACATCGTCGCGATACCTGCGCCGAATGCTGCGGAAGGAGATCCGAACTCGCCGCCCGTGTACTTGCCGAATACCATGCCTACCGCGATCAGGGATACGATACCCAGAGCGGACTCGATCAGCATGGAGCCGTAACCGATGGGCTTCGCGTCTTTCTCATTGGAAAGCTGCTTCGAAGAAGTTCCCGTAGAGATCAGGGAATGGAAACCGGAGCATGCACCACAGGCTACCGTAATAAACAGAGCCGGGAACAGATTTCCGATACTGGTCTTCCAGCCCGCGAAAGCGGGGATCGTGAAGCTCGCGTTTCCGGTGAAAGCGGATACCAGGATACCGATCACAGCCAGTGCCATCATTGCGTAAAGCAGGAAACTGGAAAGGTAATCTCTCGGTTGCAGAAGGATCCATACAGGAACCAGGGAAGCAACCACGATATAGATCCCGATGAAGATGATCCATGCCGTACGTCCCATTACGAAACCGCAGTTAAGACCGATCACGGTGATCAGGATGATGCCGATCACGCCGCCGATGGAAGCAGGAAGCGTCTTAACATTAAGCTTGTTCGTTACATAGCCGTAGATGACCGCCAGTACGATGAAGAGCAGGGAGATCATGGCCGTAGCCTGATTTCCGGTCGGGTTTCCGGCAAAGCCGAAGCCGCCTTCTTCCGTGAAGAACGTACCCGCAACGACGTTTACGAAGGATGCGATAACCAGAATGAGCACCAGCAGCGCGAAGATGATGAAAAGCTTCTTTGCGCGCTCACCCATGGTGTCCTTGATGATCTCGCCCAGGGATTTGCCGTCATGACGGATCGAAGCGAACAGCGAACCGTAGTCCTGCAGTCCTCCGAAGAAGATACCGCCGATCACGCACCATAAGAATACGGGAAGCCATCCGAATACGGAGGCCTGGATCGGTCCGTTGATGGGACCTGCTCCCGCGATGGAGGAGAAGTGATGTCCCATAAGAACCGCAGGCTTCGCGGCTACATAGTCGACACCGTCCTCTTTCTCGATGGCAGGAGTCTTTTTTGTCGGGTCAATGCCCCACTGCTTCGCAAGCCAGGAACCATAGGTCACATAACCGATGATCAGGAATGCGATCGCAGCGATGATGATAAGTAATGCTGTCATTTTTTCCCTCTCCTTTTCTGAAAAATGATGAACTTATCTATCCGATGCGGCAGTTATCTGCCGTATCGTCTTCTTCAGGTTTGTGCCCTGTCCGTTATAGACGGCATCACCTGTGGAAGACTCAATTACGCAGAGCATATATCTCGAAAAGCCCCAGAGACCGAGTTTATAACTCTTTGAATGGCGAAAGTTCCGTACGTTTTTCCGGATCTCATCCCGGATCCTGTCGGTGATCACGATCAGGATCACATCGGAGCTTTTGTGGTCCGGATTCGGCTCAACCTTCTCCATTCCACGCTCCCAGGCAGTCTCGTCAAGCTTTTTCAGTTCCTCAAGGCTCAGATCTTCGCGTTTTGCGAAGTAGACAAATTCGGAGGCCTGCATCTCCGAAAGCTTTGCGCTCTTCATAAGGAAATACTGCTCGTTCTTCGCGGAAAAGATCGCTTCCGCGTCAAAGGGCGGCGTAACCTCTTCTTCCTTTATATTATAATAGACGGAATACGCCTCGAGCAGTTTTTTCAAAAGTACGTCCATGATCCCGGTTCCATCCGGCGCGGTCTACGCCGTTTCTCCTTCTTCATCCGGCAGGATCTCCGGTGCGGTAAGTTCACATTCCGGATCCACCGCTTTCAGGTCTTCAAAAAGGATCTTTCCCGCCTTTTCGCCGGGAAGCTGGATCTCCATAAGTTCCTCCCCGTCCTTATAGACCACCAGATAATCAAAACGGAATTCCCCGCCTTCGCAGCAGACATTCGCCGTCACCGTGCGCACCCGCCGGAAGATCCGGTCGACGTCGCGGTAGGCGATGTAATAGGTCCGGAAGCCTTTCCGTAAAAAAAGATACTCTCTGCACACACAAACAGCCCCGATCTGATGTCCTTCATCAAACCGGGTTTTCAGTAACGAATCATCTGTTCTGTCTTGCTTTGTCAGCGGATAAAACTTCACTGCCTCACCCAGGAACTTCTTTACCCTGTTAAACTGCTAAAATCATAGCATTTAAGCCAAAAAAGCGCAAGTGTTATTTTTTAAGCCGGCCCCCGGGTCCGGGATCCGCCTGTTCATATTTTGTTCATAAAACGTTTTCCGTTTGTTTGTTTGCTCCTTATTCTTTATACATTTTTCCCCTGTATATTGGTAGTATCAAATGAATCGAGAGAAACGAAGCTGTTGTTTCGATAAAACTTTTTCATAATAAATGCCGGATGACCGCAAGGTCGTCCGGCATCCTCCCTTTTACGGGGTTTTTCGTTTTTATGCTTTCTCAGGCTCCGGATAATCGACTCCGAAGGTCTCCACGGTCACGGTCTTCATCCGCTGCGGATCAAGCGGACGGTCCTGGAAATCGGTGCGTGTCTCCGCGATCCTGTCCACATTTTCCAACCCCTCGATCACCTTGCCGAAGGCCGCATATCCGCCGTCCAGGTGCGGGGAAGTCTTATGCATGATGAAGAACTGGGAGCCCGCGGAATCGGGGTCCATGGCACGCGCCATCGAAAGGACACCCTCGGTATGCTTCAGATCATTTGCGAAACCGTTCTGCTCAAATTCCCCTTTGATCCCGTAGCCGGGGCCTCCGATCCCTATCCCTTCGGGATCACCGCCCTGGATCATAAAGCCTTTGATCACGCGGTGAAAGATCAGGCCGTCATAAAAGCCCTTCTTTATAAGGCTGATAAAGTTGTTTACCGTATTCGGTGCGATCTCCGGATAAAGCTCCGCCCGGATCACGTCTCCGGATTCCATGGTGATCGTTACGATCGGATTCTGTGCCATCTGAAATTCCTCCGTTTTTCGTTTATATTCCTTCACCCGCCGGGTGTGTGATAAGATATTCCTATGATAATACAGTTGATCTTTCATGACAACGGCTCTTTATATCTGACGGATGAGCCTTCCGCGCTGACGGATCTTCTTTCGGAAGGTCTTTTTGCCATCCCCGTGCTGGACGGTGCCCATGCGCCGGAGGAATTTCCCCATACGGATCACGCCGTCACGAATGTGCGCGAACTTCTGGAGACCCTTCCGGCAGACGGCGGAAATGTTTATCTCGAAGGGCGGGATTTCATCCCGGAGAGTCTCCGCCGGATCTATCTTCGCCTCGCGGGGCTTCCCGTTGACATCCTTGAAACAGGACGGCTTTTGATCAGGGAAACCACGGTTGGGGATGTGGATGCCTTTTATGAACTCTACCGTAATCCTTTAATCACGCGGTATATGGAGGATCTCTATGAGGATCCCGATGAGGAGAGGCTCTATACCGAAAACTATATCCGGAACATTTACGGATTCTACGGGTTCGGGATCTGGACCGTGATCGAGAAAGCCTCCGGAAAGATCATCGGAAGGGCCGGGCTGAATGTCCGGGAAGGCTATGATGAGCCGGAGCTCGGGTTTATGATCGGGGTGCCTTATCAGGGAAAGGGATATGCGAAAGAAGCTTTGCGGTCGATCCTTGCTTTCGCGAAGGAGGAATATGATTTTCCCTTTGTGAACGCCTTTGTAAGGCCCGGGAACGAGGCATCGCTGCATCTGCTGTACGAACTCGGGTTCCGGGATTCCGGGGAAACGGAACTTGACGGGATCCAGCACAGAATACTGAAATACGATTTCGGGTGACGGCTGGCCATTCGTGAATCCCTAAGCCGACTTTGGAGCGGGGCGAGCGCCGTGCGCGGTCGGTTTCTTGGCGCAACGCAGTAAGACAGGGTCGGAAGAAGCACACGGATGTGCTTCCGAGCGATCACCGGGCATGGATGCCCGTGAGAGCGACCCGTCCGGTTCCGATACCGCGCCGTTGCGCTTAGAAAACGACAGCCCCGACTCCCATGAGGCGGGGGATTCACGAATGCTCCGCCGCACTCAGATCAATCGGCAGCCCCGACTCCCATGAGGCGGGGGATTCACGAATACCCGCCGGCTACAGGATTCACGAATGCCCGCCGGTTGCAGGATTCACGTGTACCATGATGTGTTTTGTATCAGGGAATTCTTTTTCGACTTCATCGTGGACGCGCTCCGCGATCTCATGCGCTTCGGAAAGAAGCAGCGTCGCTTCGCAGGAAATCTCCACATCGATATAGATCTTATTTCCGAACTGCCGCGTATGCAGCATATCCACGCCCAGAACTCCTTCTCTGGAGGCGATAAAGGAGCGGATCCTGCCCTCTTCCTCTTCGCTCACGGAAGTGTCGAGCATCTTGTCCACGGCATCCTTCAGGATATCGAACGCCACCTTCATAATGCAGAGCGCGATCACCACGCTGGCCGCAGGTTCCAGTACCGGAAAGCCAAGCATCGCCCCGCCGATACCGATCAGGGAACCGACCGAGGAAAAAGCGTCCGAACGGTGATGCCAGGCATCCGCCATAAACGCGGAGGAATTCAGAAGCTTCGCGTAATGCCGTGTATACCAGAACATCAGCTCCTTTACGACGATGGACAGGATTGCGGCCGCAAGCGCGATCTTCTTCGGGATCACGAGTTCTTCATAATGGCCGGCGAAGATCTTCAGCAGTCCGCTGTAGCCGACGATCACACTGGTGGCCATCAGGATCATGCCGAGAATGAGCGAGGCCAGACACTCGAACCGCTCATGCCCGTAAGGATGCTCTTTATCCGGCACCTTCTGCGAGGCACGCACTCCGATCCAGGCGATGAAGGTCGCCAGAACATCCGAGAGGGAATGGATCGCGTCCGATACCATGGCTCCCGAGTGTCCCGCAATCCCGGCGATGAATTTAAATCCGCAAAGCAGGACATTCCCGAAGATCCCCACAAAGGAGACCCGGTTGATCATTTTCTGCATCTTATTTCCCCAGAAACGCTTTCATCGGATCGACTCCGCGGGCAAGTTCAAAGATCCTGTCCCGGTCGCCGTCCGTATATTCACGCAGTTTCCCAAGCTCTTCTTCCGAAAAGCCGCTGTTCTTTATCAGTTCGCACTCCGGGAGCGCGAACTCGGCCGTCTTTTCCCCGTCCCGGAAAAGCACATACACCGCTTTTTTCTGATCGGTCCGTGTCATGGAAGACACGCTCATCTGAATACCGTCACTCATAGATCATTTCTCTCTCCGAACCGACTGCCTTCAAGGATACAATACACCCAAATCAGTGAAGGATTCAAGAAAATGGGATACGGTCTCTTCGCATCCTTCCTCCGCCTGTGTCTGCATCGTTTTCATTCCAAAATGAACCCGTAACCCCGTCCCCGGGGGTCATTTCTTAAGTTCTTTTACATAGTCGGCTATCTCGTTGAAATTGACCTCCCATGATTCATATGCTGCATCCCCCCGATGATCGGCAAGCTCAAATCTGGACTTGAGTTCACTTCCGAGATATCTGGTAAACTTACCGGCTCCGGAATAATTCAGGTGGGAATTGTCCATGAAATCCTTATCAAAATCGAGCCCGATCCTGTCATAGTCATAGTTGGTACTGTTAAAATCGATCCGGTTCATCTGTGCGATTTCCTTAACTCTGTTGTATATGGCCTCCTGATCGTCATTTGTAATGTATGGCGTCACGATAAGAAAAAGTTCAATATCGTGTTCCTTCGTGTAGTCGATGATCTTCTGAAGATATATTTCAGACTTGATCGAAAGCATGCCGCTTGCCTGCTGTGTTATAACAGGCTTCGTCTGGGGCACAGCCTTGACTACGGGTTTGTATCCCTTAAAATTCACCAGTTCGGTATGGCTTCTGAACGGATAAAGAAAATCCTCCGCGGTAAGTTCATTAAGCCTTCCATGATAAACCGCAAAGCTCGGAAAAAAATCCTTTATCCTGTTTCTCTCAATGCTGACATCGAGCATCTCCAGCTTATTGAGCGAAAACCTCATACCGAGAACATTCGGAAGCAGCCACTCATACTGATAATCCTCGGTCCTCAGTGCAGGCGAATAAAGATCAAGGACTACCACCTTTGGCGTCTGGTATTTACAGAATTCGCGAAGATAATAGTAGGTGATCCAGAGCGGCTGTTCCGCAGCGCTGTAATCAAAAGAAGAAATTCCGTAATCTTTCCACAGAATTCCTGTGTCTATGTCATAATGTATATGACTGGACCCCATCATAACAACATCCACTGTATTCTTTGGCTGATAATACATGGCCTTGGCCTGCTCTATCCCGTCATCATTCTTGATGCACATTACTCCATTCCAGTACCAGAGTGAAATAACAGTCAGCAGGACAAACAGGACCCTTAATAAGTGTTGACGGATGACCCTTAACATATATCCCTCCGCAGTCAAAACCGCATATACATAAAGTTTGCCTGATCATAAGCAGGACCATAGATGCCGGGGATCAAAACAGCCATAATGAGCAGGTACTCGATCGTATATCTTGCCCAGGCCGGCAATGTGCAGAGTGCCCTCCCGACAGGCATACCTTTTTTAAGCATGAGAAGATCAAACATGACAACAGCCGCCACAGCAGCGGGAAGTACAATGTCTGCTTTGGAAAAACCGAGCAGACCTGCCTGAGTCAGCAAAGATCCCTCACCCGCATTCAGAAAGATCATGTTTCCGACATACTTCAGAGCCGTTGTCAGATTTTCGGCGCCAAAGAATATCCATCCAAAAGCGGCGCAAAAAAACGTAATGACGCAGGTCGGGCGGGCGATGGCATTCCGGCCTTTCTTCCGGTCAAAAGATCGTTTTCCCGAAATGGCAACACTGCAGACGGCAAAAATCCCGTGAAGCGCACCCCATACAAGGAAATTCAGTCCCATCCCATGCCACAAACCGCAGATCAAAAAGACAGCCATTAGATTCATATACCTTCTGAAAGTCCCCTTACGGCTTCCCCCCAGAGGAATATAGATATAGTTTTTCAGCCACCCGGAAAGTGAAGCATGCCACCTTTGCCAAAAAACGCTCATGTTATCAGCGAAATAGGGAGCAAAGAAATTTTCGGTCAGGGTGATCCCAAACAGATTTGATATACCCACCGCAATGGAACTGTACCCCGCAAAATCACAATATATCTGGATCGTATACATAAGCATCCCGGCAAAAAGCCATAAAGAGCCGTATTCGTCAGGAGACGCAAGCAGCCTTGAAGTATAAATCGCCAGTCTGTCTGCCACCACAACCTTCATGAATAATCCGTATAATATCGTGGGAAACGCGATCGAAAGCTTGTTATCATCTTTCAGATAAACTTTGTCAAGGCTCTTTACACGGGCCAGGAAGACTTCCGGTGCCTCTATGGGTCCACTGATGAACTTGGGAAAATAGCACATATAAAGAGCCAGAAACAGGATATTCTTTTCCGCCCTCAGTTTGCCCTTAAGTATATCCGCCAGATATGCTATTGCCTGAAATACATAGTATGAAAAGCCGATCGGAAGGATCAGCCCGGAAAAAATGCCGTCAGGAAGGTTCCACCCGGCCGCTGTCTTAAGAACAAGGAGTGAACCGGCACAGCAGATGATCCCTGTCCATGCCACTGTATGGGCGGTTTTATCATAGCCTCTGTCCAGATAAAAGCCTTCCGCAAGTCCGAAAAGGTAGACAGCCGCAGTGACAATAATAACCCATATGCAGGATCGTATATCAAGAAAACCTATGAAAACAATGCTTGAAAGAAGAAGAAAATACGCTCTGGCCCGCCTGCGCAACAGGTAAAACCCGGCAAAAACCAGACCGACAAATAATAAAGAACCCAGTGAAAAAGACATTATCCCTCCATATAACCACAGATCCCCCCCTGCTTTACAGAAAACGTCTTTATCCCATTCTAACAAGTAACGCCCGGTTCGACAATACCCTGACCCGGATACTTTATTTCCCCGGAACTGCCACGGAACTGATGCGTTCCCGGCCGGGGTGCGCGACCCAATCAAGAAGGACTGCCGTACCGATTGCCCGGTACGGCAGCCCCAAAAGTTCCTCATGAGAATGTGATATGCCCGGACTCCGCATCCGGCCCGAAGTCAGTATCTGTCAGGAAGTCAGCGGAATCCCACGTATACGTTCCGGCCGTCCGGAAGCGTATAGGCATAGACATTTCCCTGTAGCATCGTTCCCGCGAATGCCGGATTGTAAGTGCATCCGGGAACGCTCGGTACAACTCCGTTGGGGAGCTTCGCCGCGTCCTCGAATTTCGTCCTTGTTACATTGATGATACCCTTCGTGGTGTCGCTGAGTTCGTTCCTTTCCTTATCGTTTTTGACGGCATTGGAAAGATCCGCCCATCCGCCGTATCCGTAGATTCCGGTCCTTTCGATGGCCCAGTAATCCCAGATCGTATTGCATGAATTAAGAAGAAGGATCACCGTATTATACTGTGCGGAATGGCCGTTTGACATGGCGGCCGCCGCTGTCTTCGCCGCCGCGATCTTATCTGCGGGAGTTGCCGCCTGCGCGATCGCCGCTGCCCCGGGAGCTGCTGACTGTACGGCTGTCGCTGCCGCAGGTGCCGCTGCCTTGGCCGCCGCAGCTGCCTGTGCGGCCGCAGCCTGTGCGTTTGCCGCCGGGGTGGCCGTCGCATTTTTCGCAAACTCCGCTTTTGCCGCCTCGAGGCACTGGGTCGCAAAAGCGATCTGCTCCGCGGATGCGCCCTGCGCCTTCAGCGCGGAAAGATACAGGGTCAGATCCTCGACCTGCTTTTCCTCCGCAGACTTTTCCTTCGTCTCCGCGGCGTAGGAGAATACCGCCATCGACAAAACCGTTACCATCGCCGCCAGAACCACGATCCCTTTGAAAATCCTGCTTTTCATAGTTTCGCTCCTTTTTCTTTTCGATCAGACTGTTTTCTTCCGGCCGTAAAGGCCTGCATCCCCATTCTATTCCTTATGCGCTGAAAAAGCAAAGATTTTCAGCGCCCGAAGCTCCCGGGATGCATTATCGCAGGCAATGATACAATATTTGAGATTCCTATTGACAGCGGGTACAGGATATTGTATTGTTTAAGTCGATATGACATAGGAAACTTCATATTGTTACTCTCTTATTCAGAGTGGCGGAGGTACATAGGACCTGTGAAACCACGGCAACCCCTGAAATACGGAAGGTGCCAACCTGAGCAAGAAGCGAATGCTTTTGAACAATAAGAGGACGAATATCGATTATCGTGACGATCCGCTTATTCAGGCGGATTTTTTCATTACCACAATAAGGAGGAAAAACATGGAAAAAAGACTTTTCACTTCCGAATCGGTAACGGAAGGACATCCCGACAAAGTATGTGACGCGATCTCGGATGCGATCCTGGACGAATGCATGGCGGCGGATCCCATGAGCCGCGTAGCCTGCGAAACGGCCTGCTGCACGGGCTTCGTTCTGGTAACGGGCGAGATCACCACCAACGCCTATGTTGACATTCAGAAGACCGTACGCGACACGGTCAGAGAAATCGGCTATACCAAATCCGAATACGGCTTTGACGCCAACACCTGCGCGGTGCTGGTGGCCATCGACGAGCAGTCTTCCGATATCGCGATGGGCGTGGATAAAGCGCTGGAAGCAAGAGAGGGCTCTCTCACGGATGATCTCGACACGGGCGCCGGCGATCAGGGTATGATGTTCGGCTACGCGACGAACGAGACCGACGAGTATATGCCCTATCCGATCTGGCTTGCCCACAGGCTGACCAAGCAGCTGACCAAAGTCCGCAAGGACGGCACGCTTCCCTATCTTCGTCCCGACGGCAAATCCCAGGTTTCCGTCGAATATGACGAGAACGGAAAGCCGGTAAGGCTTGAGGCCGTGGTCCTTTCCACGCAGCATGACGAAGACGTAACGCAGGAAAAGATCCATGAGGACATTAAGAAGTACGTATTCGATCCCGTGATCCCGAAGGAGCTTCTCGATGAGAATACGAAGTATTTCATCAATCCCACCGGCCGTTTCGTGATCGGCGGGCCTCACGGCGATGCGGGGCTTACCGGCCGCAAGATCATCGTTGACACCTACGGCGGCTATGCCCGTCACGGCGGCGGTGCCTTCTCCGGCAAGGACTGCACGAAGGTGGACCGTTCCGCTGCCTACGCCGCAAGATATGTTGCCAAGAATATCGTAGCGGCAGGTCTTGCCGAAAAGTGCGAGATCCAGCTTTCCTATGCGATCGGTGTGGCTCAGCCCACCTCGATCATGGTCGATACCTTCGGCACCGGAAAGATCTCCGATGAGAAGCTGGTTTCGGTGATCCGCGAAAACTTCGATCTTCGTCCGGCAGGCATCATCCGGATGCTCGACCTTCGCCGTCCGATCTACAAGCAGACCGCGGCATACGGACACTTCGGAAGAAACGACCTCGATCTTCCGTGGGAAAAGACCGACAAGGCGGAAGCACTGAAGAAGTACCTCTGATCCGATGAATACGGATCATCATCATAGCGAACGCCCCT
>JAILLW010000139.1 GCA_024692955.1 Lachnospiraceae bacterium
TTGTAGGTATCAGCCTGACGCCATACATTCTCGGACTGAGGCTCAACGCCGCCCTTTGCACAGAAAACGCCCACTGCTCCGTCAAGCACGCGCAGGGACCGTTCTACCTCTACGGTAAAATCCACGTGTCCCGGAGTATCGATGATGTTGATACGATGCTCCAGTGCGCCCGGCTTCGGCTTGCAGTTTTCCTCAAGAGTCCAGTGGCATGTCGTCGCGGCGGAAGTGATCGTGATCCCGCGCTCCTGCTCCTGCGCCATCCAGTCCATGGTCGCAGTGCCTTCATGGGTATCACCGATCTTGTAGTTGATACCGGTGTAGTATAAGATTCTCTCTGTCAGAGTCGTCTTACCCGCATCGATATGAGCCATAATACCAATATTTCTGGTTCTTTCCAGGGGGTATTCTCTTCCAGCCATTTCGTCTCCTTCTGACTAGAAGCGATAATGCGAGAACGCCTTATTCGCTTCAGCCATCTTATGCATGTCTTCTTTCCTCTTGACCGCTGCGCCGGTGTTGTTGGCAGCGTCAAGGATCTCGTTCGCCAGACGGTCTGTCATCGTCTTTTCGGAACGTTTGCGCGAGAACATGGTAAGCCATCTCAGCGCAAGCGCCTGACGACGGTCCGGACGTACCTCGATCGGTACCTGATAGGTAGCGCCGCCGATACGTCTTGCCTTTACTTCGAGGATCGGCATGATGTTATTCATTGCCGATTCAAAGACCTCGAGCGCAGGCTTGCCTGACTTCTCTTCCACTGTCGCGAAAGCCCCGTATACGATCTTCTGGGCAACGCCGCGCTTACCGTCAAGCATGATGTTGTTGATAAGCTTGGTCACTACCTTGTCGTTATACAGGGGATCCGCCAGTACGTCTCTTTTCTGAATATGTCCTTTACGTGGCACGATTCTTCCCTCCTTAATCATTTTCGATTAGCTCATCGGTACTCACATAGTGCATCTAACTTACACGGATTGTGTACGTGCGGTTATCGTAAACAGAAAACCAACACTCATTAAATACTTGTGAAACCAATTTCGTTCAAAGTGCGTTCAGTCCTTATTTCTTGGGACGCTTCGCGCCATACTTCGAACGGGCCTGCTTCCTGTTCGCTACTCCCGCCGTATCGAGGGTACCACGGATAATGTGATATCTCGTACCGGGCAGATCCTTTACCCTGCCGCCGCGGATGAGGACTACGCTATGCTCCTGAAGGTTGTGACCTTCGCCGGGGATATAGCTCGTAACCTCGATCCCGTTGGAAAGACGTACTCTGGCGATCTTTCTTAACGCGGAGTTAGGCTTCTTCGGGGTAGCCGTCTTTACAGCGGTGCATACGCCACGCTTCTGGGGAGAAGAAGTATCCGTTGCCTTCTTGTGAAGGGAGTTCCAGCCGCGCTGCAGCGCAGGTGCTGTGGACTTCTTGACCGACGTCTGACGACCCTTTCTGACTAACTGGTTAAATGTTGGCATTTCTGTTTCACCTCCTTGCACAATAATCTAGCGCACCCTTATGGGCACGCCAGATTATTATAATGATACGCTGTTTTATTGTCAAGCAATATTTTTAAGGGCACGGCGCTTTTCCCGGAAACTACTGCTGCCCTCCGTCCACCAGCGCACCGTCCTCGCTCCAGGTACCCTTCTTCTGTGTGATCTTAAAGGAGAGGGTCCTTGTCCCCGCGAAACCGTTTATACCGCGCAGAGTCACTTTGGCGGTTCCCTTCTTAACATTTCCCGTATAGGAAAGGACTTCGAAGTCGCCGTCCGCACCGGGGGTAAGGAATACCGGGGCCTTCTTCGGTCCGGTATAAAGGAGGCCGGACAGTTCCTCATCCGTAAGGGTGATCCCGGAGCCGGTATAGATCCTGGAAGGAAGACTTCTGTAAAGTCTCACGCTTCCGCTTCCGAGGAAAACCGAGGCCGGCAGATAGCGATAGGAGGCGATGACGGTTCCCTCATAGCAGGGATTGGTCTCCCTTGCCGAGATCTCGATCGTAACATATCCTTCCTCGTCCGGCTCGCTGTAATCCGTGTTCTCGTAGTCCGTCTTTCCGGAAAGTTTCTTTCCGTTCGTGTCTTTGATCGTGACCGTAGGCTTTTTGTAGCCTTTTTTGCCAACCGGCTTATCCGCCACGGTGCAGGTGATCCCGGGATCGTCAAGCGGCTTCGGATCGATCCCGAAATAGAGACGGCCACTCTTCCCCTTGTAATTCCCCTTTCCTCTTATGATCATATAGGCGGTTTCCTCATCTTCCGTGACCTTCGTGTTGTTCTTATAGCTCACGGAATAGTCCGTGCCGGCTTTCAGGATCCTGCCGTTGTCCGTGACTGTGGGAACGGGTTTTGCACCGCCTTTTTCATAGACAGCCGTCATTTCATAATCGATCACGATGTCTTCATTCGTGATCAGCCGTCCCTTTTTAATAAGGAAGGTCTGCTTCTTCATGCCGGCATAGTCGCCATCCTCCAAAGCGGTAAGGATCATCGTCGCGGTTCCGGGTTTAATATTGTTCCGGAAGGATATCTCATAATCGATCCCTTCGCTGAGTTCTTCCCCGAGGGCGTCCTTTACGGTAAAGTCCTCTCCCGCTTCCAGCGTGATCGGATCTCCGGTCCAGATCTTCGACTTTCCGGAGGGTGTCATGGTTATCTTCGCGTTCGAAAGGTTTGCGCTCTTTTCATCCTTCGTCGTTCCCGTCACCGTGATCACGGCGGTAAGCTCGTCCGTGAAGTTTCCGGTCTTCGGAGTAATGGAGACGGTATAGATTCCGGGTTCCTTTACGGCGGTAAGCTCTTCCGAAAGCTCCCCTTCCGTATAATACACCACGTTGAACAGCTTCTTCGAAAGCGCCTTTGTCGTACCCTTCCAGTATACGGAAGGAACCGGCTTCTGGTATTTTTCCTTCCCTGCGGATCCCTTGGCGGGAACGGCCAGAGGAGCCGTTTCCAGGACCTCCTGCATGGAGGCCGGCGTGATGTCGAAGGGGAAGGTCCTGTTTTCCGTAGTTTTGTAATTCCCGGTAAAGGTGACCTTCACCGTACCTCCGGTGGATACGTTTACGTTCTTCCCGTAGCTCAGTTTATAATCCGTATTCAGTTTAAGGGCCTTTGTTCCGTCATAGACGCGAATCGAAGGTTTGATGGCCGATCCGGTATAAGTATAGGAAGGAGCAAGTCCGACCGCCCAGATATCCGTAACCGTTTCCGTCTTTCCTGTCTTCGGATCCGTGGAAACGGTCGATACGACATTGCCTCCGATCGTAACGGTCTCCTGCTCGATCTCCCGGCCGTCTTCATCCGTCACGGTCTCGATTGTCTTATCGATCTGCTCCGGATCGATATCTTCGAGAAGCTTTTTCTCTTCCTCATCGAGCTTCGATCCGTCCGTGATCTGCGGCAGCTCTTCCCGGAAGGAATGACCGCATTTGATGCAGGTGGAGATCCTGAGTCCGTGAGAATAGAAGGTGGGCGCGATCGTCGTAACCCTGTAATTGTGATCGCAGACGGCGAACATGATGGTCGCCCTGACGGCATAATCCGAATAGTTGCGTGCCCCGGTAACGCTCACGCTGACGGATGCTTCGTCTCCGGCTTCGAATTCCCCGTCCCGGATGGAGAATATGAGTTTCGTCCCTTCGACCGCCGGAGGCCCGTCAAGGATCCCGGCCTCATCCTCCGTTACGCTCACCGTTCCGAAGGATGCGCCTTCCTCGAGAAGGTCCCTGAGTTCCACGCTTGCGCTGCTTCCCCTGAGACCGAATCCCACAGCGATCATATCCGCATGCGGAGCCTTTCCGATCCGGACTTTCTTTTCGAAGGAAGACACCGCAAGACGGTAATTTCCCGAAAGAAGCCGTATCGAAACGGCGGCGTCTTTCTCCTCTCCCGCCGAGTCATCATTCATAAGAGCGGAGGCCTCATAGTCGTTCCCCATGGAAAGGGTCACGGCCTCGCCGGCTTCGTTTTCAAAGGAAACGCTCCCGACCGTTACTGCTTTATTTCCGGAAGAATAATCCCTGTTTTCCAGGGTTACGTCCGTGATTGAAAGCTCCATCGGAAGGATCCGGAAGCTTCCCCTTGCCTTCCCTTCATAGTTTCCGGTGCCTGTTGCCGTGACCACGGCCGTTCCCACGGAAACATTATTCGTGACGGAAACCGTATAATCCGACTCCGGATCAAGGATGGTATCTCCGAGGACTACCCGGATCTCATCCGGAACGATGGCCGAACCGGTATAAGCATAGGTGCCGCCGATCTCCACAGCGGCTCCGGAAATGTCGAGTCCCACGATCTTTACCGTAAGTACGCCGGAGGAATTAAGCGGCGCGGTATGATCATCATCCGCTTCGAGGCGGTAATAAACCTGATAGCTTCCGACCGCAGATTCGGCCGGGATCTCTTCGGAATATGGTCCGTCTTCCGAAAGCGAATAGGTAAACGTTCCGCCCGTGGCCGTCCCCGCTGTGATCAGGGAAAGATCCTCTCCGGTATAGATGAGTCCGGTCTTTGCCGAAGGAAGCTTCGTGACCACGGATGCCGTTTTTCCGATCTCGACCGTGACCGGCGTATCATAAACTCTGTTCTCATGATCATTGTCACCCTCGATCATGTAATATACCTGATAGATCCCGGTATCTTTCGCGGAAGGAAGAAAGGCAGCAAAGTCACCTTCCGTTCCGAGACGGTATCTCATTGTCCCGTCCGATGTCCGCCCGGCGTTGATCAGCGTCTGATAGGTCCCCGTATAGGTGAGTCCTTCGATCGCGGAAGGCGGCGTACAGGAAGGCGTTCCCTTTTCGATCTTAACTTCGATCGTACTCTCCTCGGAAGCCTCATGATTGTCATCTCCCGAGATCATGTAATGTACCCGGTAGGTTCCGACAGTAACCGCGGTCGGAAGCAGATCGGGCTTTGAACCGTAAGGCGCGTTTTCGACGCGGTAGTATATGGTTCCGTGCGCGGTCTCACCCGGATTTACGAGAGTAATCGCTTCGCCGGTATAGCGGAGGTTCGCGATCGCCGAAGGATGAGCCGTGTACGACGAAGCAGCCTTATTGATCGTGACCGTGAGCCGGCTCTCCGCGGAATCCGAATGGTCCGCGTCTCCCCGGATCCTGTAATATACCGTATAATCTCCGGCTTCCGTTGCCGAAGGAACCGTTTCGGTATAGGTTGCCGAGGGACTGAGACGGTATTGCACGGTCCCCTCGGAGCTGCTTCCCGGTGTAAGGAGGTCAAGGGGCTCTCCCGTATAAACAAGCCCCGTCTTTGCCGAAGGCTCCGTATCATAGACCGCCCGGCCTTTTTGCGACCAGCGGGCATAGAGCGTATGGGGCGAGACACTCGACACCTTCGTTTCAGCGGTCACAGCCGCGTTAAATCCGGCATATTTGGACCAGTTGAGGAAAACATATCCGTCCTTTGTCGGAACCGGAAGTTCCCCGTAAGGCCTCTGATAAAACACCTCAATACTTCCGGGATGATCCCCGAGGCTTCCGCCCTGAGGATCCAGAGTGACCGGATATCTCCACTGCGCATACAGATAAACGCCTCCTCCTGTCTTGGAAAGATTCTTTACCTTCGCGCCGTCCGCACAGGAAGTCCCGCTTCCGTCCTGCTCCGTGTTCCAGCCCATAAACTCGGCACCCGGCATTTCATAAGTATTCGCCGGAAGAGTCACTTCCTGATCGTAGGCGACATTATTGAGACTGCTCATGTACGCGCCGCCACAGGATGCGCCATTCGGGTAGAAACTGATCGAATACCGGATCGGTTCGATCTTCGCGTATAACGTAAGATCACCGCTGTCCGAATATGAGATACTGTATTTGGGCTGCGTATATCCGCTGTCCGAATACCATTGTCCGCCCTGATAGCCTTCGTCCGGCACGGCATAATTCAGGCTGAGATATTTCCCCGGCCGGTAGCGGTCCGGATTGTCGGGATGGTTTTTCCCATGGGGGATCACATAACTGATCCGGTGGTACGGTCCGACGTCGACACTGACATATGAATAGTTGCAATATCCGTTTTCATATGCATATATATAGTAATATTTTTTTGCGTTTGTCTCGGTATCCCGGAAGCTCTCATCCGTATAGCTGTATTTCTCCCGGCCGCTTACGGCGCTGATCGTGGCAAGCGTTTTGCCCTCCTGCCGTACCTCATAGTGATCCGCGCCCTCCGCAGCCGTCCAGGTAAGGGTCACGACGCTTCGCTCATCCGCCTCGGCCTCAAGATCTGCGGGCGCACCCGGTTTCACGGTTACGCTTTTTGTCGCGCTCTTTCCGTCGGCCGTGACCGAGATCACGCATCTTCCGGCTTTCAGCGCCGTGGCATATCCTTCGGAATCGATCCTCATCACGGAAGGATCCGAAGAACTCCAGCTGACCGGGCCGCTGATCACGGCATCTGCCGGGGTCTTTATCAGGGTAAAACGGTAATTCTTTCCCCTGACAACCTCTCCGTTATAGCCGTTCATACCGATCTCAACAGCGGTCAGTTTATCCTTGGATACCGTTACCGTAAAGGAGGCGCTCGCGCTGCCGGTCCTTGCCGTCGCGGTGATCACGCAGGTTCCGTCCGAAACTCCGGTCACGAGACCCTTGCTGCTTACCGTCGCCACATCAGGGTCGGAGCTTGTCCAAAGGATCCTCTTATCCGTAGTGTTCTCCGGGCTTATCGCAGCCGCGGCCTGATACTCTTCGCCAAGGCCGAGCAGCAGCCCTTCCGATTCCAGATCGTCCTCAAGAGTGATCTCCCCGATGGGGATCTCGGTCCAGCCGTCCAGATTCACGGTAAAGGCCTTGATCTTCAGATTTCCGATCCATCCGTATGTCTTGTCGCTTAAATCACTCCATGCGCTCCCCGAGTAGTTTCTGACAAAGCTCTGTCCTTTTTCGATATTCGCAACGATATCATACCAGTCGCTCGTACTCGAAACCTCCGTTCCGACAGAAGGGCTCTCCCCGCTCTTTGTAAGGGTTACCACGACAGAAAACTTCGTGCCGGGCCTGAGGGATACCCCGGGATCAAAGGGGATCGTATGATAGCCGGCCTGTTCCTTTGCGCCGCTTACGGTAAGCGCCTTAGTGCCGTCCGTCGGGTCCGTCACATTCTCCGGAAGATCCGTATATACCTCGATCCTGTAATTGAAGTTCGTGGAATTCGTATAAAAGGAAGCGGCTCTTAACTCTTCTCCGTTATCCGCACCGAAAGCGTGTGCCGTGAACACATTTGCTGCGGAATAATACGTTGTGGGAACATAGGAGAACATGGAGCCGTCATACTGATAATTATTGTCATAATCATCCGCCGGGCCGAAGATAAAGGCATAGCCCGTATCCGACTGGGTCGCATTGTAATAGGACATCCAGAAATAGCCGCCGTATTTCTGCGAATTCTCGTAGGTTCCCCCTTTGATCCAGCTGTTCCGGATAAGCCAGGCGCCGTCGCCCGCCGGTTTCTGGGAGTTCGGGAAACGTTCCGCCGGAAAGGTATCATCCCAGCCGACGATGGTCACCGCGTGATTCGTCGCTTTGTGTAGTTCGGGATCATAGAAACAGTTATATTCCGTGCTGTAGACGGAAGGGCTCGTGGAAGACGAGGTGCCGCTCGGAGAATAATAGGAGATCCCGACTCCGCCGTAATCACGGACATATTCCTTCGCCTTCTCCATGCCTGCCCAATCAATCTCGTTTTGTGCGTTTCGAAGGAGGATTTCATAATAATCCGTAAGATGGGCTGCAGGGTCCTCATAGGTATTCCGGAAAGTGCGGTCCGTATAGGCCTCCTCCGCATCTATCGTCATGGTCTCGGATGCCGTCGAATAAGGTCTGGTATCTTCGTTTACAGCCCCTTCCCAGGCAGAAAGCACGGAAGAAGAAAATCCGAGGTTCCCTCCCCTTGCAAGAAAGTCTTTTCCGAGGGCGCGGTTGGAATCCCCGGCAGTCCCGCCCAGAGGATCCTCGGTAAAATTATAGGAAAAATAGGCAAGATGCAGTTCCGAAAGATCATCCGGCAGCGTGATGCCTTTTTTTAGAAGATTCAGCTCCGCAAGAGCGATGCTTGAAAAAGCCCAGCAGGTCCCGTAAGGGCTCTGTGCCCGAAGGGGCGGAAGATCCGTGGGGATATAGGTGGAAGGAAGACTGCTTCCCGACCGGAGCGCATGCCTTACTCCTTTCGGATAATCCCCGGCGCTCTGGATGCTGACGGGATCTTCGAGATCCATATACCCGCCTTCATCCTCGTCAAAGAAGAATTCCTCATCGCTCTCATCCTCATATCCGGCATCATACCGGGCAGATCCTTCTTCCTGCTCATCGGATTCATCCCGGATCACTCCGGCATCATCGGCATCTTCGATCCCGGAGCCGTCATCCGGCGCCTCCCGATCCTCCGTGATCTCGTTCTCATCTCCGGGAACCGGATTCGGAGCAGCAAAAGACGACACCTCCAGTGTCGTCAACACCAAAGCTGCCGTCAGTATCCCCGCCAGTAATCTCTTCATTTTTACCCAACTCATTCTGTTTTCTCCATTTTCTCCCGGCCTTTTTCATCCGTCTGCCGGAAGATTATCTTGATAATTCTATCAGAAAGGGCATCCTTTTTCAAGGATGCCCTTCATATTTCATAGATTTTTCATGAAGTTACTGTATCCACTCTCCGTCCACGAGCGTTCCGCAGTAGACGCCCTTTTTCTGTACGATCCTGAAGGTAAGCGTCCTGGTACCCGCGTAGTCGTTGACTCCCTGCAGGAGCACTTTCGCGGTGCCCTTCTTTTTATTATTTGTGTAAGATACGACCTTGAAGTCCCCGTCTTCGCCGGGTTCCAGGAATGCCGGCGTTTTCTTCTTTCCGGTATAAAGGAGCCCGCTCAGTTCTTCATCCGTCAGGCTGATCTCCCTGCCCGTATAGGTCTTGTTCGGGATCTTCCTGTAAAGCTTCACCCTGTTTAAGAACGATGTCGCAGGATAATAGCGGTAGACTGCCGAGGCTTCTCCCTCATAGTTTGAACCTTCCCGCGCTTCGATGTAAACGGTCACATATCCTTCTTCGTCCGGAGCATCATAATCCGAGATCCGGTAATCCGTCTTCGCGGAAAGCGCCTTGCCGTTCGTGTCCTTCACGGTAAGGGAAGGTTTCTCATAACCCTTCTTGCCGACTGCCTTGTCCGCGGCAGTGATCGTCATCCCTTCCGCCCCGAGGTTTCCGGGCTCGATCGTAAAGGTTCCCGTTAAGGTTCCTTTATAATATCCCTTTCCTTTTACGGTCAGGTAAGGACAATCCGATTCCGCCATCAGTTCGCCTGTCACGCGGGTATTTTTCTTATAGGACACCGTATAATCGGTACCGTTTTTGAGTACGCGGCCGTTGTCCGTTACCTTAACGGCAGGTTTCGAACCGCCTTTCACATAAGGGACCGCCTCGTCATATTCAATCTCGATCCCGTTTTCTTCGGAAAGTACGCGCCCCTTGGCGATCTTAAAGTTGATCTTCTTCGTGCCGGAATATGCTCCGTCCGGAAGCGCCGTAAAGATTGCAGTGGCTGTTCCGGGTGTCAGGTTATTCTGATAAGTGACCTCGTAATCCACGCCGTCATCCAATCTGTTCCCAAGGCTGTCTGTGATCGAATAATCCGTGTCCTCTTCGAGCTCGATCGCTTCTCCGGTATAGATTTTCTTCTTTCCGGAAGTGAAAAGGCTTATTTTCGCATTCGCAAGGTTCTGGGATTTTTCATCCGCCGCTGTTCCCGTCACGCTGATCTTCGCCCGGATGCTTCCGGTCAGATTCGTGTTCTTCGGCGTAAATACCGCGGTATATTCTCCGGGCGCGGATACGCCTGTAAGCTTCTCGGCGTCTTCTTCACCCGCCGGATAATAAGCGATGCTGTACTGCTTGGACGAAAGCGCCTTGCCGGTCGATCTCCATACCACGGAAGGCACCGGTTTCTGAACCGTTTCCCTCCCGGGCTTTCCTTTCGCGGTAACGGCCTTATCGTAAGTGATCAGAGCCGTTCCCATATCTTCCGGAGCGATCTCAAAGGAAAGCGTCTTCGCGCTCGTCGTCTTGTAGTTGCCGATGAAGCTGATCTTAATGGTGCCGCCTGTGGAAACATTCGTATTCTTTCCGTAGGTCAGCTTGTAATCCGTCTTTTCGACAAGCAGCTTCGTGCCGTCATAGATATGGATCTCCGGCTTGATCACGGATCCGGTATAAGGATAGGAAGTGTGCAGACCGGCTGTCCAGATCTGCGACATCGTTTCCGTCTTTCCGGTCTCTTCGTCCGTCACGGTCGTCTCCACTTCCGCTCCGCCGACGGTTACCGTAGTCTGTGTGCCGCCTTCTTCGTCCTGCCCGGTTGTGATCTCCGCGATGCTGTTTCCTTCTCCATCCGTAATATCTCCGATCAGGGTGCTGTGATCCTCCCCGTCCTCAATGGCCGGCAGGGTCTCGGTATAGCTGTGATGACAGCGGCTGCAGGTGAAGGTCTTTTCGCCCTCGGAAAGGATGGTAGGCGCGATCGTTTCCACGCCGTCGTCATAATCGTGGTTGTCGGGATCGATATCCGTTTCTTCCCCTCTTTGAATCAGTTTTCCGCAGTCCGTGCAATAGGTGTCGCCGGTATAGCCTTTTTCCGTACAGGTGGCGGTAAGCATCCCTCTGACTTCGGTATTTTCATGTGCGCATGTACTTACTGTCAGGGTGATGAGTATTTTATAATCCTCATAAGAATCCGCATTCGTAACGGGGATCTCGATCTTCACCACCGCCCCGGCAAGCGTCTCGTCATCCTTAAATGTAAAGAGCATGTCCGTTTCGTCAATATACGGTGTGCCCGAAAGCGCTTCGGATTCATCTTCCGTCACATTGACAGCGCCGAGCTCCGCACCCTCTATGATATAAGCCGAAAGATCGACCGCCGCTGTCATTCCGTAGCATTCGGAGCCATTGACAGTCACATTCTCATGCTGCGCCTTCAGGATCGTCACCTTTCCGGTAACTTTTGTGCTCGTCAGTTCGTAATTGGGATTCAGCAGGATAATGGTCACCTCCGCCTCCCGGTCTTCACCCGCGGCATCGTCCTCAAGGACGGCACTCGCCGTATAGTCCGTACCGGAAACAAGGCTTACTTCCGTGCTGCCGTTCATAAAGGTTACGCCCGTGACCGTCACTGAGGTTAAGGCGGGCTGATACCTTCTCTCGGAAAGGGAAACAGCAGATGCGGTAATCGTGGTTTTTCCGATCGTGAAACTGCCTGCTGCTTCTCCCGAATAATTTCCTTTTCCGAGGATCCGGATCTTTGCAGTTCCCGCTGCCGTATTATCCGAAGCCGTAACGGTATAATCATTTTCCGGATCAAGTGTGGTTTCGCCGAGTTTCACTGTTACCGACGACGGAACAATCGGCTCTCCGGTATAAGTATAGGTCCCGCTTACCGAAACCGTCGCGCCCGTGATGTTCTTTTGTCTGATCGTGACCTCGAGAGTCCCGCTGGAACCTGCCGGAACCGAGTGGTCCTCATCCGCTTCCACTTTATAATAAACAATATAAGTGTCGGCATTTATGCCCGTCGGAATGGTCTCCGAATAATCATCCGTCCCCGTCAGGGAATAGACGAATTTCCCGCCGGTCACACTGCCGCCTGATATAAGGGCCTGTGCGCTCCCTGTATAGAAAAGCACTGTTTTGGCACGCGGAAGGCTGATAAGTGAGCCTGCCGCCTTATCGATCTTCACCGATACGGGTGTCTCCCACACCTTATCGGTATGGTTCGAATCCCCCGCGACCATATAGTAGACGCTGTATGTTCCTGCTTCCGTGGCTTTCGGAAGTGATGTGGTAAACTCGCCCTCTGTCCCGAGACGGTATTTCATCGTACCGTCCGAGGTGCTTCCGCGGCTGATCAGCGTCTGTGAAACACCCAGATAACCGAGTCCTTCGACGGCCGAAGGCGCCGTACAGGAAGGCTCCGCGCGCCCGATCACAGGTGAAAGGAGAACTTCCCCGGAATCCTTATGGTTTCCGTCACCGACGATCTTGTAATATACGGAATAAGTACCCGCGTTTTTGCCGGTCGGAAGCGAGGTGCCGTAAGAGCCGGAAGATAAGCGGTATTGGATCGTACCGTGGTCTGTCGCCCCCGCCGTTATGAGCGTCTGCGCCTCGCCCGTATAGATAAGATCCGCAATTGCAGCCGGCGCGGTCTTAAATACGGGATCCGCCTTTTGGATCGTAACGGAGATCTGCGTTTCCGCGCTGTCCGAATGAACCCCGTCCGTGGCCGTGATCCTGCAGTATACCGTATAAGTGCCGGCATCCGTGGCGGTCGGAACCGAAGCCCCGTAGTTGCCGTCTGCGCCCAGTTTGTACTGTACGGTCCCGTGCTCACTGCTGCCCGCGGTAAGGAGCGCCTGCGCTCCGCCGGTATATGTGAGGTTCGTCTTTGCCGCCGGCTCGGTATCATACTCTGCCGCCGGTTTCCGCTCCCAATGCGCATAAAGCGTATGCGGGCCCGTGACATTGCAGACAGTCTCAGCAGTGATCTTCGGTGCGGAACTGTAGGTGCCCCTGAACCAGCCGATAAAATTGTATCCGTCTCTTGCGGGAACAGGCAGTTCGCCGTAAGGCCTCTGTACATAGGCGGTGAGCGTATCTTCCCCTTCTCCTAAAGTCCCGCCCTGCGGATCGAGGGTGACCGTGTATCTCCACTGCGCGTAGAGGTATACGAAACCGTAATCGGTCGATGTCAGGCTCTTCACCGTCGCGCCGTCGGCATAGGAAGTCCCCGTACCGTCGTCCTTCGTGTTCCATCCCGCGAATTCGGCACCCGCCATGGAATACTCATTCAGCGGAAGTGAAAACTCATAATCATACGGAATATTCCGGAGCTGCTCCATATATTGGTAGGAGTCTCCGATCTTCCCCCCGTTCGGATAAAAAGTGACATTGTACTTGATCGGATCCACCTTGGCATACAGGGTGATGTCTCCGGTAGACGAGGAGCTGATGGAGTATACGGCCCCTGTCTCATATGCGGAGTCCTTGTACCAGGTTCCGCCTAAATAGCCGGTATGGCATACGGCCTTAGTTAAGGAATAATACTCTCCGGGCCGGTAACGGACCGGATTTCTTTCCGGATTGTCCGCATGGGCTCCCGTAACATAGGTGATCCGGTAACTCGGCCCCAGATAAACTGTCTTTCCTGCACCCATCCCCCGCCTGTTGTAATATGCATAGACATAATAGGTGACGGAGATATTGTCTTCTTCGCCGCGGAAGTTTTCGTCCGTGAAAGTATAGGTCTCCTGCCCTTCCACTGCCTGTATTTCCGCCAGAGCCGTATCGGAGTTTTTATACATGACCTTGTAATACTGGGCCGCGTATACCGCCGGCCAGCTTAAGGTCACGACGCTGTCTTCATCAGCCGAAGCGGTGATTTCCGGGGAATGCAGGTAGGTCGAAACAGCGAGGGAAGCTTCCTTCCCATCCAGCGTGGCGCTGATGACCGCATCTCCGACAGACATCACCCTGCCGAGGCCGGTACTGTCTATGCTCAGTACGGAACTGTCCGAGCTGCTCCATGTGACTTCTCCCGAAGTCACTGCGTTCGCGGGGCTTTTCACGATACTGAACTGATATTCTTCCCCCAGATAGTAATAAGTACCGGCTGCCTGCTCAACAGGGCTCGTGATACTGATGGAAGCGAGTTTGTCAGCAATGACCGTCACCGTATAGGAGGCGCTTTCCCCGCCGAGCCTGGCCGTGGCCGTGATCACGGCCGTGCCTTCCGCGACACCCGTTACGACCCCTCTCCTGTTCACCGTTGCAACGGAATCATTGCTGCTTTCCCAAAGGAGTGTCTGATCGGTGGCATCAGCCGGCAGGATCGTCACCTCCGGCCGAAAGGTCTCTGTCGGCGCGAGTTCCACGCCGTTTTCCGCGATACCGCCGCCGAAACTGATCTTGGTCGGAGGGATCGGGTTATCCGATTCGCGGTTTACCGTGAAGGCTTTGATCCTTAAGTTTCCGTAGCTTGATACCTGCGAGGCGCAATCCGTCCATGCGGACTGCCCCGCATATTTATAGAAGCTCTGCCCGGAAGCAACGGTGGCTGAGGAAGAGTACCAGCTGCGGCTGCCACCCGATGAATACTCGAACCCGAGGTTCGGCGTCTCCCCGCTTTTGGAAAGCGTCACCACAACGAAAAAGCGGTCGTTCGGGGAAAGGGCTACCGGAGAGGAAAGCTCTATCGTATGGTATCCGGAGTTTTTGAAAGATCCCGTCGTCGTCGATATCTTCGTTCCGTCCGTCGGATCCGATGTATTTGCCGGGATCCCGGTATAGACATCGATCGTATAATCACAGTTTGTCGCGTTCGAATAAAAGGACGCGGCCTTCAGGATCTCTCCATAAGTCCCGCCTGCGGCATGCGCGGTAAAGACATTCGCACCGGAAGGCACGCCGCCCCGCACATGGGTGAACATCGCACCGTCATACTGATAGTTATTGTCATAATCCGAAGCACTCCCGAAGCGGAAAGCGTAGCCGACATCGCTGAAAGCCACATTATAATAGGACATCCAGAAATAGCCCGAATAGTTCTGATGATCCGCGTAATCCCCGCCTTTTGTCCAACTGTTCCGGATGAGCCACGCACCGTTCCCGGCAGGCTTTTCCGCATAGGCGAAATACTCCTTCGGGAAATCATCGTCCCAGCCGACTACCGTAACCGCATGGTTCGTGGTCATATAATCATACTCATCAAGATGCGGATCCGGATCGTAGTAACAGTTATGCTGCTCGCTGTAGACGGAGGTATTCGTATCCGGCGAAGTCCCGCTCACGGAATAATAGCTGATCCCCATGCCGCCGTAATCGCGGATGAGTCTTTTCGCTTCCTGCATCCCGGACCAGTCGATATTATTATCCGCATCCCTTAAAAGGACTTCATAATAATCCGTCAGATGCGCGGCCGTTCCTTCATGGGCTTCGCGGTAAGTGCTGTCCGTAAATGCATCCTCTTCCGGAAGGGTGAGCGATGTGGAGGCGGAAGAATAGGGAACCTCCGCTTCATTAACCGCGCCGGTCCACGCCGACAGGATGCTTGATGAGAAAAAGAGATTGCCCCCGCGGGCAAGATAGTCCTTCCCGACCGCCTGATTTCTATCGCCCGCCAGGCCGCCGAGCGGATCCGTGGCGGTATGGTAGGTGAAATAGGCAAGATGCAGTTCCGAAAGATCGTCCGGCTCCGCGATGCCCTGCTTAATAAGGCTAAGCTCTGCGAGCGCGATGCTCGAAAAAGCCCAGCAGGTACCGAAAGTCCCCTGGCTTCGAAGCTGCGGAAGGTATTCCTGATCGGGAATATAGGAGGAAGGAAGCTGTTCACCGTCCCCGTCCGCGCTGATCCTCCTTAAGCCGGAACCGTACTTCGGAAGATCTCCCACGCTCTGGATCTTCACGCGGCCGGGAACATCCAGATATCCGTTCCGGGGATCATCATCCGCCGGGACGTTTTCCGGATACGGGCCATACTCATCATCCTCACCGGATGTACCGTATGACGCGTGCTCTGTCCCGTCTTCTTCCTCATCTTCCGTGATCCCGGAAAGCTCATCCGAATCCCCGGAAATTTCTGAATACCGGTCTGCTTCCCCGGCTTCATCCGAAAGCCCGAAAGCGCCTTCCGTCTGCCCGTCTTCCCTATCCTCTTCCGAGATCTCCGGCGCCGGATCATCCAGCCCCTGCCCCGGCAGGTTTCCGGCAAACGCGGGCAAAGGCAGAGACGATAAGACCATCGCCGCCGCGATGATCCCTGCAAGAATACTCTTCAGATTTTTATTTTTCATATGTATTACCCTCTATAAGGCTTTTTCGCCGACCGTTTCTGTAAAAGATAATAGGCAGCGATCAGTATCCAAACCGCCGCAAGGCTTATAAGCAGCGCCTTCGCTCCGGAAGGAAGCGGGCCGAGCTCCGCTTTCTGCCCCACCGCGGAAGCACCCTGATCGAGCCGGTACAGGCTTCTTGTCTTTTCAAAGATCCCGTCGATGGCCTTATCGTCCACGGGCCGTCCCCTTCGTTCGGACTTTACGGTCTCCTCGATCAGCGCTCCCGCGGCACTCCTTAAGGATGCCGATCCGTTGAACACCGGGGTCACAAAGGTATTTGCCGTATTGTCGGTAAGGAGCCTTGCCGCTTCGATCTTCGCGAAATAATGGGCATCGTTGTCCTCGCCTGCCCGGTTTACATAATCCTGATATTCCTCCGAATTTCTTGCCTTCAGCGTCACGGGAACGTAGCCCTCCGTTTCCGCATAGGCATTCTGAACCCCGTTGGTAAGAAGATACTGCGTAAAGAGCCAGGAGGCCAGCACCTCCTGAGGATCTTTCTTATTAAAGACACAGACCGAAGGCCCCTGGGAGATCATCCGCGGATTTGAGGGGTCAAACTGCGGGACCGGACGGATCGCGAGTTCAAAATCAACAAGTGCCGACTCGTGGATATCAATGAGCGGTGCCTTCGGCCCCATCCAGGTGGCCCCGGCCGTGGAATCAATGGCAAAGACGCACTGTCCCGCGTTCAGGAAATTTCCCGGATAGCTTGAGATCGAAAAGGTGGAAAAGGCGCCGCTTGCTCCGTGTTTTGCGATCTCTCTTAAAAGCGCCTTCGTCTCATCGTTAAAGATCAGGATATTTCCCTCCTCATCCGAGTAGGGGGCCCCCTTCTGCTTCAGCATCGAGATCATCATATTGTCGGTGGATTTATAGATGCAGGGGATCATCACGTTCTGTCCGTTCAGGGCATAGGTGCCGTCCGGATTTTTCGCAACAGCCGCCTCGGATACCTCGAACAGGAAGTCCCAGGTCAGAATGTCCGGAAGTTCATATCCGAGTTTGTTTACATAATCTTTATTTATGTAAATCGCTTCCGTGGAACGCATGAAAGGCAGCGCATAGGTATGCCCCGCAATGGAGCATTCCGAAAGGAACTCAGGCACGATCTCCTCTTTCCGGGGCGAATCGAACTTTACTTCGCTCCCGCCGAGCCCGTAGCGCGGATCCTCCATCAGTTCCTCAAGGGGCACCACGATATTCTGCCCCGAAATGTAGGTCGCGATATGATCCGGATAGGTAATGCAGACATTCGGAGTCGTTCCCGTTGCGATATTGGTGATCACGTCATTATAGATCTTTCCGTAATCCGTATAAAGCCGGAGGTTCACTTTGATATTCGGATACAGGGCCTCGAATTCCGAGATCGCGTTTTTATAGATCGCAACCTGCCTTTTATTGCTGTCGTTCTTCGCCCAGAAGGTGATCTCGACGGGGGTCTCGGTATCCTGGGCCTCCGGAACG
>JAILLW010000024.1 GCA_024692955.1 Lachnospiraceae bacterium
CCATTTTGCAGGTCTGAAGGCAGTCGGTGAGTCGACACAGAAGCCTGTTGAGTATTATGACAACAACATCAGCGGAACACTGACTCTCGTTCAGTCCATGAGAGAGCACGGAGTAAAGAACATCGTATTCTCGTCATCGGCGACCGTTTACGGCAGTCCCGCATTTGTTCCGATCACCGAGGAGTGCCCGAAGGGCGTTTGCACGAATCCCTACGGCTGGACGAAGTCCATGCTGGAACAGATCCTTACCGATATCCAGAAGGCGGATCCGGAATGGAACGTGATCCTTTTAAGATATTTCAATCCCATCGGCGCGCACAGATCCGGGAAGATCGGAGAAAACCCCAACGGGATCCCGAACAATCTGATGCCTTATATCACACAGGTGGCAGTGGGGAAACTGAAAGAGCTGGGAGTGTTCGGAAACGATTATGACACCCCCGACGGTACCGGAGTCCGGGACTATATCCATGTGGTGGATCTGGCGACGGGCCATGTAAAAGCGCTTAAAAAGCTTAAGGAAAACTGCGGCCTTCAGATCTACAATCTGGGAACGGGCCGGGGATACAGCGTTCTGGATATGGTCAGGAACTTTGAGGAAGCAAGCGGCGTAAAGATCCCTTATGTGATCAAAGAGCGCCGGCCGGGAGACATCGCCACCTGTTACGCCAACGCGGACAAGGCGAAAAAAGAACTGGGCTGGGAAGCGAAATACGATATCCGGGATATGTGTGAGGATTCCTGGAGATGGCAGAAGAACAATCCCAACGGATTTGAGGATTAAAAAAGGAATCCCGGAGGATTCCTTCGAAGCATAAGATGTCGGGGATCAGTAGTCCTCGATATCGTTCATACTGATGATCTCTTCGTTTAAGGAGAGCATCTTATTATCGAGGGCAGCCACCATATCCGCGCATTCAAGCAGTTCCTGACGGATATTCTCA
The DNA here is from genome assembly GCA_024692955.1 of Lachnospiraceae bacterium. Taxonomy (GTDB): domain Bacteria; phylum Bacillota; class Clostridia; order Lachnospirales; family Lachnospiraceae; genus JAILLW01. The sequence goes on from JAILLW010000024.1 coordinate 945, forward strand.
GGTGCGTTGCCTTCGAATTTATAATGGATCTTGTGCTCGAGAGAAGCCCAGAAATCCATGGCTACCGTACGGATCTGGATCTCGACCTTCGTATCCACGATCCGGTCGGAAAGATTCACCGGCACCGAAACGAGCATATGATAGCTTCGATAGCCGCTGTCCTTCGGGGAAGCCAGATAATCCTTGACGGAAAGGACCCGGATGTCGCCCTGGTTGCTGATCATCTCGGCAATCCGGTAGATGTCCGATGTAAAGGAGCAGATGATCCGGACCCCCGCGATGTCGTTGACATTTTCGATCATGTTGGAGATCGTGGATTCGAGACCGCGCCGTTTCAGCTTCTTTACGATGCTTTCGGAGGTCTTTATGCGGAGCTTGATATGCTCGATGGGGTTGTAACGATGGACGTGCTGGAATTCGTCATTCAGGATCTCAAGCTTCGTCTGGATCTGCTTGAGGGCTGAATTGTAGATCAGCATGACTTCTGTCCAGTTGTCTACATCGTAATCTCTGTCGGGTCTGATATCCAATGAACTGTACCTTTCAAAACTCTTAACACAACGCACAAGAAAACGTTTTCTAACAATTCCATTTTATCATATTGCACAAGAAATGGAAGAGAAAAATAGTTTTTTTATGAATTTTTAACATTTAACAACAGGGCCGAAGGTCATCGGACGTAACAAGTTCGCTTGTTATCGGACGTATGACCTTATGGCCGCCGAAAAACGAGGAAGCAGCGAGCACGAAGTGCCGCGAATTCCGAGTTTTTCGAAGGATTGCGGGAGTGCGAAGCACGGAGCAATCCGTGTTGTTAAAACATCTTATTACAACAGGGCCGAAGGTCATCGGACGTAACAAGTTCGCTTGTTATCGGACGAATGACCTTATGGCCCGCCGAAAAACAGGAGCTCAACATGTTTCGGATGTGGATCAGGGAATGGAAAGACAATCACGTACTGAGGGACGTTACGATCGGGGATCCGACGGAGGATACCCGCACTCATAAGGTGCTTTCCGCAATCCGGAAAGCGGCCCTGGAACTGGACCTTCCCGAGCCTATCTGGCTGGATCGGAATATCCGGGAATTTCAGAAGCATTCCCGGACCCGGTTCGATAAGGACTGCTTTATCGAGGAGATCCCCTTCGATCATCTCGAGGTCCGGATCATCGAGGAGGATTGAGCTCCTTAAAGAAATCGAGGGCTGCCTTCAGATCCGGGAAGATCCGGTAGGAGAGGGCGCGCATCTCCTCATCCGCGGGGATAAGATCCGGCACCATAACGGGAATCATTCCCGCAGCGTGGGCAGAGCGGATCCCGTTGTAGGAATCCTCGATGGCGACCGCTTCTTTGGGTTCGACGCCGGTTGCGGCGCAGGCCATCAGATAGATATCCGGCTCCGGCTTGCTCTTTTTCAGCATATCTCCGCAGGTTACCGTATCAAAATAATGAAGAAGTCCGGCATTTCCGAGCTGCAGCCGGACGGTGGCTTCCCGTGTCGAGGAAGCGAGTCCCAGAAGATAACCGCTTTCTTTAAGAAAGGAGAGGATCTCTTCCGCATAAGGAAGAAGCGGCAGCTTGCCGTTATCGTAGCGCTCGTGAAAAAGGCGTGAGGACTCGGCCATATAGGCATCCGGATCGATCCTGTCCCCATAGCAGTCGGAGAGAATCTTTTTTGTCACCGGAACGGTGGTCCCGATGCATTTTTGGAAATTGGTCTCGATGTCTTCAAGAGAGGCAGCGGCCGCCAGCTCCTTCCAGATGTTCAGACAGCAGCGCTCCGAATCGAAGATCACGCCGTCCATGTCAAAAATAACTGCCTTGATGTTCATAGTTTTTTCCTTTTCCCGCATAGAACGAGGAGTGCCCGGACACGTTTCCGCATCCGGGCTATTATGAAAAAAATTATCTGTGTGATGCAACATCACTCGCTTGCAACTGATGGTATAAATATAACCCATAATTATGAATAGAATATGAACAATCTTTAAATATATAGTTAAAGTGCACAGGCTTTTTAAAAGAACACACGATATTTTATACAAAATACACAAAAGCAGACAGGGCAAGTCCGTTTCGGCACCGGCAGAAATAATTTTTGACCCGCACGGTATTCTATGCTACTATGTTATGAGGGTTTACGGAGTGTTAAACGGGGAGCGATCCGCGTTATCATCAATAAGGAGAGAATGAGATGGACAATTTCATGGAAAAAGTGGCACACCGTTTTGATTCGTCGGATATGATCCGTGCAAACGCGCAGGCTGAAGCGGCTGAACTCGATCAGACGAGGGAACAGCTGGTAAGGTTCGAGTCCCAGATGGAAAAGGTGGACGGCGCGCTGACCGATCTTCGTCAGGTAAATATGAAAAATGTTGAGACGGCTGAGGAACTTCGTTCCATCGCCAGGGAATCCGGCGAAAAGATCGGCGCGGAAGCCGCGAAACTCGGAACCACTTCGGAAAGGATCGGCGAGACGGCTCAGAAACTCGGACTTTCCACCGTCCGTCTCGGTGAATCGGCGGAAAAACTCAGCGAATCCACGGAAAAGATCGATGTGGCGGCTCAGAAACTCGATTCCACCACCGAAAAGCTCGGTGCGGCATTCGATTCCGTCAAGGATGAATCCTTATCCAGGATCAAGGAAACCTCCGAACTCTCCATTGCCGGCATCAACAAGACCATCGATGAAAGCCTTGCAAAGATCGCCGAGATCCAGGATTCCTCCGATTCCACGGAAGAGCTTGGCGAGATCGTAAACGGTCTCAGCGAAAAGCTCGACACGCTCCACAAGCAGCTCGAAGAATTCGCCCATACGGATCATGTAAAGATCTACCGCAATGTGCAGGCCTCCTTCGTAGAGGAACTCGGCAAGCAGACCGAGGAATTAAAGGGCTCGATGCCGAAAAAGGGAGCGGCCGTTCCGCTTATCATCGTGGACCTCGTCTTTACGGTCCTTACCTTCGCATTCCTGCTCCTTAACTGGTTCGGTCTTTTATAAAAGATGTATATTAGCGCTCACCACAGGAGACTGAAATTACGCAGACTGAAGATCGCGGTTTATGCCGCGATTCTTAGTCTGTTTTTTATGCCGAAATTCGTCCGGTTCGAGCACACGGGCGACAATATGTTTATCGTTAAGGTAAACGGGATCCTGGCCGGTGTGCTGGATTCCGAAGAAGAGGCAAGGGAGTGTTTCCTGAACGCCAGAAAGGCGATCAACGCGGAGAGCACCGCGCTTACTTTCCTTGAGGCGGAGATGACCCTGGAGGGGCAGGAGGTGCTCTGGGGCAGGGTGGATTCCCACGAGAAGGTCACCGAACAGATCCGGCAGATCATGATCGGCGGAAAGATCAATACCCTGGGCAAGGCCTATGAGGTTAAGATCAATGATTACATTACGGATCTTGCTTCCCTCGGGGAAGTGAACCGCCTTCTGCAGGCGGCCGTGGACATTTATGATGACACCGGAAGATACCGGGTCTCTTTCCGGCAGTCCGAAGACCGGGAACTGCCTGTCATGACGCCGGTGCTGGGGCTTCCCGAGGAAGTCGCGCAGGCCGCGAAAGCCTCCTCGGCAGCGCGGCCGGACGCCGGATTCGAGGCGGACTTAAGCGATGTGATCGAAAATACGGAGCCCGCGGTGGAGCGGGATTTTGAAGATTATGAACTGGGACTTGTCGCCATGGAATTCGGGGATGAGATCGAGATCGCGGAGGTCTATGTTCCGACGGATGATCTTGCCGATGTGAACGGCGCGATCCGGGATCTTACCGAAGAAGAGGAAAAGAACGAGATCTACGTGGTGGAATCCGGCGATACCCTCTCCGGGATCTCCCTCAAGGTCAATATTCCGATGGAAGATCTCATCGCGATCAACGATTCCCTTGAAGACGTCAATTCCATGATCCATCCGAATGATGAACTGATCATTACCGTGGCAGAACCGAAGCTCAAGGTCCGTCATTCCGAAGAACTTTATTATGAGGAGGATTATGACGCTCCCGTGGAATACATCTACAATGATGACTGGTTCACGACGGATATTCTGGTGCACCGGCAGCCCTCCGCGGGACATCGCAGGGTCATCGCCGTGGTGGATTTTGAGAATGCGAAAAAAACGGATACACAGATCATCAAGGAAGAGGTGACCTACGAACCGGTGGCCAAGATCGTGGAGAAGGGTACCAAGATCCCTCCGACCTATATCAAGCCGATCTACGGAGGAAGGCTCACTTCACAGTTCGGGCCGAGAAAGCGGCCCACCAGAGGTGCGAGCACCTATCACAAGGGTGTCGACTGGGCCACGCCCATCGGGACTACGGTCATGGCCTCTTCGGGCGGCACGGTGGCGAAAGCGGGCTGGGGTTCCGGCTACGGCTATGTGGTCTACATCAATCATCCGGACGGCCGGCAGACCAGGTACGGGCACCTCAGCAAGGTGCTGGTGTCCGCCGGGCAGAGTGTCTCCCAGGGACAGAAGATCGCGGTATCCGGAAATACCGGCGTAAGTACCGGGCCGCATCTGCATTTTGAGATCCTCATCGGCGGATCCCAGGTGAATCCGCTGAAATATATGGGGCAGTAGCGGAGGCTTTCGGTACTGCCGTTGTCCATACGGGGAGAATGATACTGAACGGGTAATGATACAGAACGCCCCTCCGGATCCGGAGGGGCGTTCGC
>JAILLW010000028.1 GCA_024692955.1 Lachnospiraceae bacterium
AGAAGGGCGGTGCGACCTATCCGGAAAAGACATCCGAACTGATCGCGAAATACCTGAAGGACAAGGGCTTTGACGGCCTCTCCTATAATGTTTTCGCCTTTACCGGGGTAAAGGATATCGCGTATCCGGCACTTGATGCCCAGATTAGGGCCATGCTTTCCGACGGTTTTAACAAAGGTCCGGATAAAGTGCTGAAATACGATGCCTGGGAGGAAGGCACCCACTGCTACGAATACATTTACGAATACATATACAATATTCTGGCGGAAGTACTCTGAATGCGGGCGGATCCGGACGGAGACGTTCTTGGAGCGTTCATTGAAAGAAAGGGACGGACATGCGGCTTTTTGTGGCGATCGAATTATCCGATGAAATGAAAAAGGCATCCGTGAAGATCCTGCATGATCTGAAAACGGCCGGTGTGACGGGAAATTATACTCCCGCGCAGAATCTTCATCTTACCATGTGCTTTATCGGAGAAGTGAGCGATGCGGGGCCTGTTTCGGAAGCCCTGTCTTCGGTGAAGATCACTCCTTTCCGCCTGAATTTCACCGGGATCGGGCAGTTCGGGGACCTGCTCTATGTGGGGACCCGGGGCGGACAGGGGATCAACAGCCTTGCGGCGGATATCCGGAAGGCTCTTGACGGCGCCGGGATCGATTACGACCGGAAGAAATTCACGCCCCATATCACACTGATCCGGAAATCCTCCGGAAAGGCGGGAAAGATCGCCATCCCCGAAGCGGGTATGATGGTGAAGAAGATTTCGCTCATGCGCTCGGACCGCGTGAACGGGAAGCAGGTCTATAAGGCCATACGGACATTCTGAGGCGTTGTTATTATGAAAGAAGGGAAAACACGGACGGTCACCACGGTGATCCTGAAAAGTGCGGTGATCGTATCGGTGATCGCTGGGCTCCTGCTGAGCTTTGGTGCGGCACGGGGATCCTTTATGAGCGGGAGCAGGATATTCATGTATTTTACGATACAGTCCAATATCCTGATCGGATTGATCTGTCTTGCCGGATTATTCTTTCTTTCCGGAAAGATCAGGCCGGACGGACGGTGGGCCGTTTCGGTATTTGTGGGGACGGTATCGATCACTCTTACGGGACTGGTCTTTTGCTTTATACTTGCCCCCACGTTAGGCGCCGGCGCGTGGAGCATGCATAACATTCTGACACATGTGTCGGTTCCGCTTTTTTCCATCGCGGATTTCTTCGTGATGGGAAGAGACTACAGGATCGGCAAAAACCGGCTGGTGTATATCACGATCCCGCCCCTTCTTTACGTGATATATGCGGGGATCGCCTATGTAAAGGGCTGGGAATTTTCCTCGGGCCATAACTATCCGTACTTTTTTCTGAACTGGGGCAGTCCCGCAGGTGCCTTCGGCTTTAAAAAGGGATTTCCTTTCATGGGATGTGTCTGGTGGATCGCCGCAATCCTGCTTCTTTTACTTGCAGTGGGATCGTTCTATCTCTGGCTGCTCGGTAAAGTGAATGAAGATCCTTTGCCGGAAGATGACAGATAAGGAGACAGGGCAGGATCCCGGCCCGGATGTGATCATATGAGTAAGCTGATTCTTAAATGGGTATACCGCATTTTCTGCATTCTGGTGGGCATAGTCTGCGCCGCGAATCCTCTTGTACATGCCACTATGAAGGTACTCCACTCAATGGGACACTTTCCGGGAGTATTTGCGCTCTTCAGCCATCCCTTTACCCCATATCTCTTTTGCACGCTTTTTGTCGCTGTCAATATTCTGCCGTCGATCGTCAACCGGAAGCTTGTAAAGCGGCGTCACAGGATCCTCGCGGACGGCGAAGAACTTCTGATCCTGTTTCTCACGCTTCTGACGATCTTTACGATCTTGGCGATCGCCGGGGCACTGGGGCTTATTATCGGCGGAACCCGCCTGTGGAACCCGGGAATGCTTGCCTATACAGGCGGGACCCTGCTCAGCATCGTGGTGATCCTGTCCGTGATCTTCTGGAACGGGATCATACGGATCTATATGACTTCCGTTCAGCTCGGGATCCGGTACCGCGTTCTGGGGATCATTTTCGGATGGATCTTTCCCGTGAACCTCTATATGCTTTCGAAAATGATCCGGATCGTATCGGAGGAAGTGGACGAGGAGGAGGAAAAGATCAGTCTGAACGCTTCAAGGCATTCGGAGGAACTCTGCCATACCAGATACCCCTTGCTGCTTGTCCACGGCGTGTTTTTCAGGGACTTCAAACAGGGGTTCCTTAACTATTGGGGAAGGATTCCCGATGAACTTAAGGAAAACGGTGCCACTGTTTATTACGGGAGTCAGCAGTCCGCAGCCTCCGTGGCCAAATGCGGGGCGGAGCTTGCCGAAAGGATCCGCACGATCGTTCGGGAAACGGGATGCGAAAAAGTCAATATCATAGCCCATTCAAAAGGGGGGCTGGATTCCAGATATGCCATCGCAAACTGTGGGGTTTCGGATCTGGTGGCGAGCCTTACCACGATCAATACTCCTCACAGAGGCTGCGAGTTCGCGGATTATCTTCTGGAAAAAATTCCGGAGAAAGTCAAACAGAGCGTGGCCTCCGCCTATAACGCAGCCCTTTTACGTTTCGGCGATCATGCGCCGGACTTTCTTGAAGCAGTATACGACCTGACACATGCGTCATGCGCGAAGTTCAATGAAGAGGTAAAGGATGTCCCGGGGATCTTTTATCAGAGCGTGGGTTCCCGCCTGGACCGGCCGGGGGGAGGTAGATTCCCGCTTAATTACAGTTTCCGGCTCGTGAAGTATTTTGACGGAAGGAATGACGGGCTCGTCGGGGAGAACTCCTTCCCCTGGGGCGAGCGGTATCAGTATCTTGAGCCTATGATGGAGATGCGGGGCATTTCCCACGGGGATATGATCGACCTCAACCGCGAGAATCTGGACGGTTTCGATGTGCGCGAGTTTTATGTACAGCTGGTAAAGGATCTGAAGGAACGGGGGCTCTGAAACGGAAACTTTTGAAAGATTTTTGAAAATCCCTCTTGACAGGAGGGATTTTCACTGATATATTATATTTTGCAAAAGCAAATTGCGCGAAATATAATATACGGAATCAGACAAAATCAAAGGAGGAAACGGAAAATGGCTAATGTTTATGATTTTACGGTAAAAGACAGAAAAGGACAGGAAGTGAGCCTGAAGGATTATGAAGGGAAGGTGCTCCTTATCGTGAATACCGCAACGGGCTGCGGCTTTACCCCGCATTATGAGCCCCTTGAGGCGATGTATAAGGATCTGAAGGACAAGGGATTCGAGATCCTGGATTTCCCCTGCAACCAGTTCGCGAATCAGGCGCCCGGCTCTGAGGATGAGATCCATGAATTCTGCACTATGAAGTTCGGTACGGATTTCCCGCAGTTTGCCAAGATCGATGTAAACGGTGAGAGTGCGGACCCGCTCTTTGCCTATCTTGCGGAGCAGAAGCCCTTCGCCGGATTCGGAAAAGGCATCAAAAATGCGGCACTTTCCAAGTTTGCGGATATGAATAATAAGGAATTCGGAGATAAAGCATATATCAAGTGGAATTTCACGAAGTTCCTGATCGACCGGGAAGGCAATGTGGTTTGCCGGTTTGAGCCTACGGAAGATATGAAAGCGGTCAGGAAGGCCGTGGAGGATATGCTGGGGTAAAAGGATGAATCAGCAGGATAACCGTGATAAGGTCATAATTCAGACGAGCATAGTAGGGATCGCGGCGAATGTGCTGCTTGCCGGCTTTAAGGCGGTGATCGGATTTCTGTCCGGCTCCATCGCCATCGTGACGGACGCGGTCAACAACCTTTCCGATGCGGCAAGTTCCGTTATCACCATTGTGGGAACGAAACTTGCGAAGAAGGAGCCCGACAGGAAGCATCCTTTCGGCTATGGAAGGATCGAATACCTGACGGCCATGCTGATCTCTTTTCTGGTGCTTTACGCGGGGATCACCGCCCTTACGGAATCCGTAAAGAAGATCATTACGCCCGCGGAGCCGGATTACGGTACGGTGACGCTGGTGATCGTGGCGGCGGCGGTCATCGTAAAGATCGTCCTCGGACGCTATGTGAAGGGCGTGGGGGATAAGGTGAATTCCGATTCCCTTATCAATTCCGGAAAAGACGCGATGCTTGATTCCGTGATCTCGGCCTCCACTCTGGCTGCCGCGGCGGTATATCTGCTGTTTCATATATCAACGGAAGCCTGGCTTGGCGCGGCGATCGGGATCGTGATCCTGAAATCCGGCTTTGACATGCTGAAGGAAACACTGTCCAAGATCCTCGGGGAGCGTGCGGACGCGAAGCTGGTACTTGAACTGAAAAAGACGATCACGGAGTTTCCGGAGATCAGCGGCGCCTATGATCTGGTGCTGCACGATTACGGGCCGGATGCCTTTCAGGGTTCCGTGCATGTGGAAGTTCCGGACACTTTGTCCGCGGCGGAACTCGATAAACTGATCCGCAGGGTACAGACGGGAGTTTACCGGAAGCATAATGTGGCTCTTACCGCCATCGGAGTCTATTCGAAAAACACGAAGGATCCGGAGGCTGTGGCCGTCAGGGAGCATGTGAGAAGGATCGTGACAAAGGATCCTCATATTCTTCAGATGCACGGCTTTTACATGGATCAGGAGGAAAAGACCATGCGTTTTGACATGGTTGTCAGTTTTGACGCTGAGGACCGCGGAAAAGCATTCCGCGAAGCCTGTGACCGGGTCCGGAAGGAATACCCGGATTATGAACTCCAGGCCGCGATGGATATCGATTTCAGCGAGATTTAAACATTACACTTCTTTTGTTTCGGGGGCATCATTCCCGGGAGCATCGTTATTCTCTTCGACGATCTCTTCGGGGATGATCCCTTTTTTTACCAGAGATTTGCTTTTTACGTGAGTCCCGATGATCTCCGATACGTCACTAACGGTGATGAAGGCGGAGGCGTCAATGGATTTGATGATGCTCTTCAGGTCGCCGAGCTCAAACTGGGTGAGCACCACATAGAGAACCTTTTTCTGCCCGCTGACGAGGCCTTCCCCTTCCATAATGGTTACCGTGCGCCCGAGCTTGCTGTAGATCAGGTTGCTGATCTCGGTGGCATCGTCCGTGATGATCATGGCCTGTTTTGCCTGATCGATGCCGTTCTCGATCATATCGAGGACTTTTGAGGTGATGAAATAGGTGAGCAGGCTGTACATCGCACGGTCCACGCCGAAAAGAATGCCGGCCACGCCGTAGATCACGATGTTGAAGATCAGTACCATACGGCCCACGGGGAAGCTCGTTTTCCGGTTGATCAGGATCGCGATGGTCTCGGTTCCGTCAAGGCAGCCGCCGTATTTGATCACGAGACCGACACCGATACCGAGGATCACGCCGCCGAAGCAGACCGCGAGAAGATGATCTTCCGTGGCATTGACGAAATCTCCGAATACCTCAAGCATGAAGGAAAAGATCACCATGGCGGTTGCGGATTTTACAAGAAAAAGACGGCCGATCTTGCGCGCTCCGATGAGAAAGAAGGGAGCGTTCAGGATCAGGGTCAGGACACCGAGCTTAAAGCCGGTCAGATTGTTGATGATAATGCCGACGCCGACGATCCCGCCGTCCAGGATCGTGCAGGGAACCAGAAATTCCTCGATGGCAAAGGCGGCGATGGTGGCTCCGAGCGCGATAAAGAAGAATTCAACGATCCTTGACCAGATCTCTTTTTTCATAACGGTTTCTCCTTCCCGTGAAAAATATCACGTATAATAAAGAATAGCAATCACCGCCGGGATTTTCAAGTCCGTTATCCTTGCAACACCCTCTTTCCGGATTTATAATGAATGAGGAACAATTGGCCGGCGAGCTTTTGCTTAAGGAGGATAAAAGGCTATGAAAGACGGTAAAATAAGTTTCAAGATCGGGATCAGGGAAGTAGTCGCGATGGGTATCGGAACGGCACTTTTTGTCGTGCTGACCAATGTGCAGATCCCGCTGGTATTCATTCCCAATACGGCATTGCAGCCGAGAATGGCGATCCTCGCGTTCTTTTCCGCGGTATTCGGCCCCATCGTGGGAGCCGTGATCGGACTGCTCGGACATGCCCTCGGGGATGCGATCTTTTACGGCTCCGTATGGTGGAGTTGGGTATTCCC
>JAILLW010000049.1 GCA_024692955.1 Lachnospiraceae bacterium
CCATACGGGTCCATCTTAGTCCATTGAAGTCCATGTTGGTTGCCGTAAACTTGAGTTACAGGATGGACTGATTTGTACCTCTATGGACGAGGGTGGATTTCTATAAGTCCATCTGTCAGTTTTGGCTTTTTAGCGTCGGGAATAACAACTCATCCCTAATTGTCATACAATCGGTCACTGTCTCCTCTATACCGTCCATTCCGTATCCGACTCATCCGTTTGGAGGCATACAACTATAGTCCCGGCTGTTTATACCATTGAAGTAACATCTTTGCTGACCATTCACATTTTCCTTTATACCTGATACCTCAGACTATGCAAAAAACAAAACCCCGTTCCCGGGGTTTTGTTTCCTCATTGCTTTTATATACTCTCCGGCCGTCCGCGGCAATCCCGGAGATTTAATACAGCTTCGCTCCCGCAGGGATATGCGGATCCACCATCAGAAGATGAAGCTTTTCCTCTCCTTCTTCGGTATGGACCGCGGAGATCAGCATTCCGCAGGAATCGATGCCCATCATGGCGCGGGGAGGAAGATTCGTGATCGCGATCAGCGTCTTGCCGATGAGTTCTTCAGGCTCGTAGAAGGCGTGGATCCCGGAAAGGATTGTGCGGTCGGTCCCGCTTCCGTCGTCCAGCGTAAACTGAAGCAGTTTCTTGCTCTTCGGAACAGCGGCACATTCCTTTACCTTCACCGCGCGGAAATCGGACCTGCTGAAGGTCTCGAAATCAACCTGATCCTCAAAGAGAGGTTCAATGGCAACCTTTGCGAAGTCAAGAGGCAAAGAGGCCGTTCCGAAATAATCGGTGCCGGACGTTTCCGCCGTATCGCCTTCCGCGGATCCTGCTGCACCCGCATCCCGGGCCGCATTTGCCGCGCTCTTCGCCATTCCTTCTTCCTTGAGAGTGGGAAAGAGCAGGACATCGCGGATCGCGGAACTGTTTGTAAGCAGCATGCAGAGACGGTCGATCCCGTAGCCGATCCCGCCTGTGGGCGGCATTCCGATCTCGAGGGCGTTCAGGAAATCTTCATCCGTATGCTCCGCTTCCTCATCGCCTGCTGCCGCGTTGGCATCCTGTGCCCTGAATCGCTCCCTCTGATCAATGGGATCGTTCAGCTCGGAATAGGCGTTGCACATCTCCCATCCGTTGATGAAGAGCTCGAAGCGCTCCACATAGCCTTCCTTGTCCGGCTTTTTCTTCGTAAGGGGAGAGATCTCGATGGGATGGTCCATTACGAAGGTGGGCTGAACGAGCTTGTCTTCACAGTATTCTTCAAAGAAGAGATTAAGGATATTTCCCTTCGTAAAGTAGTCTTCCACCTGAAGCTCCCGCTCTTTCGCAAGAGCGATGGCCGCTGCGTCATCAGGCACCTGGGAGGGATCGTCGAAATCGATGCCCGTATATTTCTTTACGGCTTCCGTCATGGTGATCCGGCCGAAAGGCTTTCCGAAATCGAGTTCGATATCACCGTAGGTAAACTTCGTCGATCCGAGAACCACCTTGGCCACATGGCGGAACATCTCCTCGGTCAGATCCATCATCCCGTGATAGTCCGTATAGGCCTGGTAGAGCTCCATCAGGGTAAATTCCGGGTTGTGTCTCGTATCCACACCCTCATTCCGGAATACGCGGCCGATCTCAAATACCCGCTCGAGGCCTCCGACGATCAGTCTTTTTAAGTATAATTCCAGAGAGATACGAAGCTTCCTTTCTTCTCCGAGGGCGTTGAAATAGGTATAGAACGGACGGGCCGCCGCGCCTCCTGCGTTCGCAACCAGCATCGGCGTTTCCACCTCCATGAAATCCCTCTCTCCGAGGAAGGAACGGATCGCGGCTATGATCTTCGACCGTTTGATAAAGGTATCCTTCACATCCGCGTTCATGATAAGATCCGTATATCTCTGGCGGTATCTTAAGTCCGTATTCGTAAGCCCGTGGAATTTCTCGGGAAGCGGCTGCAGGTTTTTGGAAAGCAGCACGGTTTCGGAAGCGTGAACGGAGATCTCTCCTTTCTGCGTACGGAACATATATCCCTTCACGCCGATAATATCTCCGACATCATACTTTTTGAACTCCGCATAGGGCTCTTCGCCCACGCTGTCACGCGCCACATAGATCTGAATGTTTCCCTGCTTATCCTGCAGATGGATGAAAGAGGCCTTTCCCATTACACGCTTCAGCATGATCCTCCCGGCCACGCTGACTTCGATCGGGGAAGCGTCCATCACGGCGCGCTTTTCCTCATATTCGCACTCTTCCTTACCCGAAAGAAGCTTCTTTTCCAGCTCTTCGTAAGAAGCCATCGCATCCAGCGAATGATGCGTCTGATCGTACTTCGTGATCACAAAGGGATCCTTGCCCGCCGCCTGAAGCGCGGCCAGTTTCTCTCTTTTTGCCTTTACGATCTGATTGAGGTCCTGTACCTGATTCTGATTGTTTTCCGCCATGATCGTTTCCTTTCCTTCCGTATCCCCTTATATGGAAAAGCGCCGGTTTTTATCGGCGCTTTTTACTTGTCTTTACTTTACTTCGGTTGCCTTGCTGATCGAGAGAATCTTGTACTTAAGAGGACCCGCCGGCGTTTCCACCGTTACGGTCTCCTTCGCCTTTTTCCCGATCAGGGCCGCGCCCACAGGTGATTCGTTCGATATGATATTCTTCAGAGGATTGGCCTCCGTGGAGCCGCCGATCTTATATTCCTCCTCTTCCTTCGTTTCCATATCGCGGATCTTTACGAGACAGCCGATGCTTACCACATCCGTACTGATCTCATCCTCGTCCACGATCTCGGCGTTCTTGAGGATGTTCTCGAGTTTCTCGATCCTTGCCTCAATGTCACGCTGCTCATCCATGGCCGCGTCATATTCCGCATTCTCGGAAAGGTCGCCCTGCTCCCTTGCCTCCTTGATCTTCTGTGCCACTTCCCGGCGTCTTACCACCTTGAGATTATGAAGCTCGTCTTCATACTTCTTCAGGCTCTCATAGGTGAGGATATTCTTTTTTTCTTCCATGTCACCGCACTTCCTTTTCGATGTCCGTCACGTCCGGGCCGGAATGTCCCGTCCGCTCAACTTAGGGTATTATACTCATTTTCCCTGATTGCGTCAAGGAAATTCATAAGGTTTTCAAGCTCCGTAACGGCACAGACTTCCCTGCGTATCGAAGACGCGTTTCGAAGCCCCTGTACATACCATCCGATATGCTTTCGCATCTCGCGGACCGCGATATATTCCCCCTTTTCCTTGGCCAGCATTTTCGCATGTCTCTTTGCCGTATCAAGGATCTCGGAAAGGGTAGGTCCGGCAAAGTCTTCTTCCTGCTCAAGATAACCGGCGATCTTCCGGAAGATCCAGGGATTTCCCCTTGCGGCACGTCCGATCATCACCGCATCACAGTTTGTCTCCTTAAGCATCTTCTCTGCCGAAGGCCCGTCGGTCACATCCCCGTTTCCGATGACGGGTATGGATAAGGCTTCCTTTACCTTCGCGATGATCTCCCAATCGGCCCTTCCCTCATACATCTGTTCTCTGGTCCTGCCGTGTACCGCCACCGCCGATGCACCCGCATCCTCGCATATCTTCGCGATCTCCACCGCGTTTACATGCTCCGCATCGAAGCCCTTCCGGATCTTTACCGTAACCGGCTTATCCGTCCCCTTCACCACGGAGGATACGATCCTTCGTACAAGTCCGGGATCCTTCATCAGCGCGGAGCCTTCCCCGTTGTTTACGATCTTCGGCATCGGGCAGCCCATATTGATATCGAGGATCTCGAACGGCCTCGCCGAGATCTCTCCCGCGATCCTTCCCATCACTTCGGGATCCGATCCGAAAAGCTGCAGCGATACCGGATGTTCATCCGGCGAGATCTTCATCATCTCTTCCGTATTCTTATTATGATAGAGGATCGCTTTCGCGCTGATCATCTCCATACAGGTAAGCCCCGTGCCGCATTCCGCGCAGAGCAAACGAAATGGCAGGTCGGTGATCCCTGCCATCGGCGCAAGTATCAGATTGTTTCGAAGCTCAACGCTTCCGATCCTGATTTTTTTCATAGATCAGACGTAATCCCTCGATCGTGAGTTCACGGTCATAGA
>JAILLW010000083.1 GCA_024692955.1 Lachnospiraceae bacterium
TACTCCTACGACCACGCCGACGAGCACACCTACGTCGACACCGACGAGCACACCTACGTCGACACCGACCAGCACGCCTACGTCGACACCGGAGAACACGCCGACTCCTACACCGGAAGAGACGCCGACTCCTACGCCGGAGAACACGCCGACTCCTACACCGGAGAATCCTCCTACACCTACGCCGGAGAATCCTCCTACACCGAATCAGCCTCCTGTAGATAACAGCGAGGTACTGGGTGCAAGACGTGTACCGGAAGGATCCGGAGTACTCGGAGCAAGACGCGGTATCGATCAGGCCGTACTTGGAAAGAGAAGAGCACCCGCAACAGGAGACAGTCTTGCAATCTTCATCTGGATGGCTGCGCTGGCAGCATCGCTTGGAGGCGCAGTCGCCTGCGGTGTAGGTCTGAAGAAGACCAAATAATTTAACCGGGAGTATATCGAACGATGAAAAAGACATATGCTATATTGCTTGCGGCAGGACTTGTGTTCCTGACAGCATGCGGCAGTTCGAATACCTCCACAGATAACAATACAGATTCAGCAGTGGCGCCAGCCGCTGCTGTTTCTGCGACTGTTAGCAAGGAGGTTGTTTCGGACCAGATCGTGGAAGAATTCGTTGAGGATGAGTTTACCTTCGGCCCCGCCGATCTTCGCTGTGAGATTCCCAAGGGATTTGTTGAATCGGAATACGAAGGTGAATATTATACGAAGAAATACCCCAAGGATGTTTCCTCGATCAATCAGGTGATCATAGAATCCGACGAGAATACGACTCTGATGACCAAAGATGAGTACATCAAAATGGTTCAGGTGGAGTTTGCGGAAGCTTACGGCGATAATATCAATGTCAATATAACGCAGTTCGACAAAATGATGATCACAGGACGTCCCGCGCTCGTTGTGATGTATGATTACAAGTTTAAGGGCGATACCTATTCGGTATTGACCTATATGATCTACAACGGTACGGAAACCAACTATGTAACTTATCTGCAGGGACCGGGCGCCGACTGGATGGACGCTTTTATCGAAAGCGGCAACACCCTTCACTTCGATGATGCTACGGATGGAGAAACAAATGGATGAAAAAACCGTAAAAGAGAGGGCGATCGACAGATTTCTGAATTATGAGATAAAAGCAGGGTCAATGAGCATTCCGGCCATTGACCTTGTTTATGTGATGTGCCTTTGGGTATTGGGATTTCTTATCCGGAAAGCGCTCTTTCCGATCGAATCTGCCGACTACTACGGCTTCCTGGCGGAATGGATGGACAAGATCCGCGAAAACGGGAATTTCCGTTCACTGAAGATGCAGATCTCCAATTATACCTCGCCCTATATGTACCTGATGTGTCTGGTAGCCGTTATCACCGAGAACAGTCTCTACGGGCTGAAAATGATCTCCGTGGTATTCGATTACGCGGCTTCCGTGGCAATCTTCCTTCTGGTAAGGGAACTGACGGGAAGCAGAAAAAGGGCGATTCTCGGTATGAGCATCCTGCTCCTTTCCCCTACGGTGATCCTTGACAGCGCTTACTGGTGTCAGTGCGACATTATCTATACCACCTTTATCCTGTTCGCGCTGTATGCTTTTTTCCGCAATAACAGCCGCGCCTGTTTCATACTCCTCGGGATCGGCTTTTCTTTTAAACTGCAGACGCTGTTTATTCTGCCGTTCCTTGTGATCATGTATCTGTGCAGGAAAAAGATCGATCCCAAACATATCCTTTATCTGCCGGTGATCTATGTCGTGATGCAGTTCCCGGCCTGGATGTTCGGGCGGGATTTTAAGGAACTGATGACGATCTATCTCGATCAAAGCGGATATTATCCGTGGGGAACTCTGGAATACCCGAATTTCTATGCTTTTCTGGATGAAGTGATCCCGAACGGGCATCATATGGACGAAGTGGGAAAGGCGGGAGTGTTCCTTACACTGATGTTCCTCGGCTTCCTGGCTTATTACATTTATACGAAGAAAGTGGAACTGGATGAGGACCTTTGCGTGACGATCGCACTCTTTTCCGTGGCGATGATCGTATATTCGCTTCCGCATATGCATGACCGCTACGGCTTCCTGATCGATCTCCTGGCCATCGTATATGCGCTGATGCGTCCCGGAAAGAGGCTTATCATCATGTGCGGCTTTTTCCTTACGAGCATTTTTACCTTTATGCCTTATCTGATCGCCGTACATATTTTCAGCCTGCAGACGGTGGCTCTAATGCAGCTTCTGCTGATCACCTGCGTCGGCACGGGTATGCTGATCCGGTTAAATCAGGCTCCAGCTGTCAAACCATTTGAGCCGGCTGCCCCAGTCGTAGGAGAAGGGGACACCGGAAATGACGGGGAAGAACAGGAAGAAGAAGAGAATAACAACCCCGAGATAAACGCAGATGAACTTCTTTGACTGCGGTTTCCATTTGATCAGGTACTGGAAAGTATAACCCATCATAAAGAGTGAAAAGAGAAGAGCCGGGAAGTAGTGATAGATGAATACGCACCGGCTGACCCCGAACCAGGGAACATACTGAGCAAGATAAGCAAGGGACAGGAACGCCGCGTTTCTGTCTCTTTTTATGATCATTCTGCCGAAAGTGAAGAGTACGCAGGGAATCGCGGCCCACCAGACGGCTACGTTGCCGATGTAATTGACATTCGCGTAATCGGAAGTCGAACCGTGATTTGCCACCAGATTGTTGGCGGCAAGCAGAGGACGGTAAACCACCGGCCAGGTATAAAAATCGCTCTGATAAGGATGCGTCGCATCGAGATTCATATGATAGCTGATCATATAACTGGTATTGCGCACGGTCCTTGCGATCAGTCCGGTCCAGCCGTATCCGATATAGAGGCCGTTTTCGTTCCAGGTGATCGTTTTGTCCGTGGAACCCACCTGAGCCCAGGCCTCCACTACCGGGATATAGGCCAGAGTGTAGATCGCTAGCGGGATCAGAATGAAAAAGAGCGTACAGAACCAGAAAAGCCTCATAGTCTGCTGCTTCGGATGATTCATAAAGGTATGATAGAGGAAAATGATGGCCAGCCCGACAGCGGCATAAACACCGGTCAGCTTTGTTGCGATCGCGCAGCCCATGGCGATCCCGCAAAGAGCGAGGGTCACCGTCACATCACGGGGCGGGAACTTGTCCTTTTTCGCGGTCGGTCCGCGGCGGTAGATCAGATCGAGACGGATGTATTTGTACATATAATAATAGGAAAGAACTATGAAAAAGGCGGCGAAGATATCGATCGTTGCGATCCTTGACAGGGTATAGTGCATGCACTCGAAGGTAAACAGGATACCTACTGCGGCAGCGATAAAAGTATCCCGGAAAAGACGTTTCGCGAAAATATACATGAGCGGTATGAAGAGCGCTCCGAAAACGGCCACGAAAAAGCGCCAGCCGAAGGGGGTCATGCCGAAAATCTTTATCCCGAGGGCAATCAGGCATTTCCCGAGCTGGGGATGGGTCGTTTCATAGGTGGGAAGATGGTGCACGAATTCATAGCCGGTGCGCCCGTGATATACCTCGTCGAACATCGTGCCGTCCATATAGGTCTGTTCGATGGTCTTATAGAACTTGTCCTGCTCGTCAAAAAGTTCCGGATATTCGTTTTTGTTTACCGGTGTGATGATGCGGTTCTCCGGCCCCGTGCAGACGATCTCATTGAATACGCCGCCGTCATCATTGGTGACGACGATCCCGAGATAGCGGAGCGTATAAAAGATATCCACGGTATTCCATTGGAAAACAGAGCCTACATTAACATCACCGTTGATGACCTCCCAGGCTCCGGTCACTTCGTTGAACGCGGAGAGCGCGAGCTTCCGGCTGTCAAGATTGCCAAGATAGATATGCAGCTTTTCCACCGTGATATAATCGCCGAAATCAAGGACGATATCATGGTTTTCCGTTGTGGCGGTAAAACAGGTCTCCGGTGCGTAGGTGTGCCCCAGCCGCCAGAAGACGAGGACCGTAAAGATCAGGGTCAGGATGCCCATGATCAGATAGTCCTTTTTTGTCATAATGTCGGAATTGATAAAGAAATCTGCGATCTTATTCAGAATTTTTTTCATCTTTTTTTGTACGCCCGTTTATGTTATAATATTTCCGATGTGCGCAACCTTGCGCATCCATATTCTGAGAATCGGGTTCTCAATACTCATTACATCAGTATATCATATCGGAAAAGGGAATTGGAATGAAAAATCGCTATCTTTTAAAAACAGTCCTCTCTGTACTTACGGCCTGCGCTCTTTTTATCACGGGAACGGGGCTTCGCGCTAATGCGGTGACGACCCAGTCGGGCTCCATCGCAAAGGGGATCGACGTATCGAAGCATCAGGGGGCGATCAACTGGGCACAGGTGAAGAATTCGGGCGTGAGTTTCGCCTTTATCAAGGTGGGAAGCACTTACAGCGGCATAGATCCGATGTTTCATTATAATATAACCGGAGCACAGGCGAATGGCATCAAGACCGGTGTTTATCTCTATTCCTATGCCACGACTCCGGAACAGGCAGCTCTCGAGGCCATGCTGGTGATACAGTGGCTTGCACCCTACAGTGTGCAGCTTCCCGTGGTTTTTGATATTGAGGACAAATGTCATAAGGGCCTGTCCGCGATGGAGATCAATACGCTGATCAATACCTTCTGTGCCATCGTGGATTCCGCAGGCTATTATCCGATGGTTTATTCCTACCGGAATTTCTACAGCGGAAAGATCGGAGCGACCCCCTGGGAAAAATGGGCGGCACAGTACGGCTCCCAGCTTGAGATGGACAATTCCGTCGCGTTCTGGCAGTATACTTCCTCCGGATCCGTGCCCGGAATCAGCGGCCGGGTCGATATGAATTATCAGTATAAGGATTTCAGCAAGCTGATTATAGAAGAGGGCTTCATTGATCATTACGGAAATACGCGTTTTTACTCCGGCTGGAAGATGCAGAAGGGCTGGGTAAATTATCAGGGAAAGAAGTATTACTTTGATATGCTCGGCAATATGGTAAAGGGCTTTTTCCCGGCGGAGGACGGAAAGTTCTATTATCTTGGCGAACAGGACGGCGCGGCGGCCACGGGGCTCACCGAGGTGGCGGGGCTGACCTATTTCTTCGGAGAGGACGGCGCCATGCAGTTTGGCTTCGTGGATCCCGGAAACGGGATGCGCTATTTTGATCCCGCTCTTAACGGGGCGATGCAGAAATCGGCGCTCTTTGTGAATGCCGGCTCCTTTTATTACGCGAAGGAAGACGGTACCCTGGCGACGGGGATCACAACGATCAATGACTTCCCCTATTATTTCAATGAGGCCGGGATCATGGCCATCAACCAGTTGATCGAAGTGGACGGCGTTCAGTATATGGCAACGGAGACGGGAGTTCTGATGGAGATCCCGCCCGCTCCGGTACTTCCGGATCCGGCAGCAACAGACCCGGCGGCAGCGGCGGCGACGGCAGCGACGGATCCCGCGGCGGCAACGACAGCGGCAGACCCCGCGGCGGCAACGGCTCCGACTCAGACCGTACCTGCCGCAGAACCCGAAACGCCTTAAGCGCGGTTAAAAGCGGCCGGGATCGGCCCGAAGCCCGAAAACAGTTGACGCTTCGGGGAGAATATGATATTATACCCGTTGTGTTTTGAATAGGAGGTTTCAAATGGCTACATTGAAAATCGTAATACAGATCGTATTTATCATACTTTGCATCGCGCTTACCGCGCTGGTGCTTTTGCAGGAAGGAAAGAGCGCCGGGCTTGGCGCGATCTCCGGAGCGGCGGAAACCTACTGGGGCAAGAACAAGGGACGCTCCATGGAAGGGAAGATGGTCAAGGTCACGAAATATCTCGCAATCGGATTTATGCTGATCTCCATCGTGCTGAACCTGCCGTTTTTCGGATAATCGGTTCGAAACGGAATGAAAAGCATCCTGCCGCGGCAGGGTGCTTGTTTTTATAGGAAGAATATGAAGAATCAGATCACACATACAAAAAAACTGAAAGGGACCTTTCTTGCCCATCCGAGGGGATACGGCTTTGTCACCTGCGGTGACGGGGAAGATCTCTATATTCCCGCGAACATGACGAGGAATGCCTTCCATATGGATGAAGTCGAGGCGGAGGTGGTCCGTGAAAAGACGAAGAACCACCGGGCGGAAGGCCGGATCATCAATGTCATCTCCCACGGGATATCGGAGATTGTGGGGACCTATGACAAAGCATCGGGATTCGGCTTCGTGATCCCCGATGATCCGAAGATCGCGGAGGATATCTATATCACGAAGGAAAACTCAATGGGAGCGGCTACCGGGCATAAGGTGGTCGCGCTGATCCGGGATTACGGAGACAGACGGCACCGGCCCGAAGGGGTCATCACCGAGATCCTCGGGGATGAGAACGATCCCGGTGTCAACATTCTCTCGATCCTGAAAGGGTACGGGCTTCCGGACGGTTTCCCGGAGGCGGTGAAAAAGAGCGCTTCCCGCATTCCGCAGAAGGTTTCGGAAAAAGAAGTCCGGGGAAGGCGGGATCTTCGGGATCTTCTGACTGTGACGATCGACGGTGAGGATACGAAGGATTATGATGACGCGGTCACATTGACCCGTACGGACAAAGCCTGGCTCCTCGGTGTACATATCGCGGATGTGAGCAATTATGTGAAGGAAGGCGGGCCCTTAGACGAAGAGGCGCAAAAAAGAGGAACTTCCGTCTATTTTCCGGACCGGGTGATCCCGATGCTTCCTGAGGAACTCTCAAACGGGATCTGTTCCCTGAATATGGGAGAGGACCGTCTGGCATTGTCCTGCCTGATGAACATTGACCAAAACGGTCAAGTGACGGGCTATGAAATCACGGAAAGCGTGATCCGGGTCGATGAGAGGATGACTTATACCGATGTGAACGAACTTCTCGAGATGCCGGAAGAGAAGGAGGAAGAGCCCGGGAGAGAAGCTTACCGTACGGACGGCGGATTTCTTGACAGATTCATCCGGAGATTCAGAAACGGAAAAGGAAAAGAAGGAAGAAAAGGCACATCCGGCAGGGAAACGGATCTTGGCAGGAGATATGCAAAAGAGCTTCCGATGTTCCGGCTTATGGCAGAACTGGCCGAGATCCTCCATGAAGCGAGAAAAGAGAGGGGATCCATAGACTTCGATATTCCGGAGAGCAGGATCCTGGTTGATGAGGACGGGCATGTCCGCAAGGTGGAGCCTTATGACCGGGGAATCTCCCAGCGAATCATCGAGGAATTCATGCTTCTTGCGAACGAGACCGTGGCCGGACACTTCTACTGGCTCGAGGCGCCCTTTGTCTACCGGACCCACGGGGTTCCCGATGCGGAAAAGATCCTGAAACTCGGTGCGTTCATCAACAATTTCGGCTATTCCATCAAGGTACGGAGCGCCAAAGGCGAGATCCATCCGAAAGAAGTGCAGAAGCTTCTCCGACGCATCGAGGGGACGGATGAAGAGGCTCTGATCTCCAGACTTACCCTGCGGAGTATGCAGCGTGCGGAGTATAATACGGCCTGTACGGGGCACTTCGGACTGGCGGCGCAGTATTACTGCCACTTTACTTCCCCGATCAGGCGCTATCCGGATCTTCAGATCCACCGGATCATCAAAGAATCTCTCCGGGGGGAACTCGACGAAGGGCGCACGGCACATTATGAAGCGATCCTTCCGGGTGTGGCAAGGCAGAGCTCCGAGCTTGAACGGAGAGCCGTGGACGCGGAACGGGAAGTGGATAAGCTTCTGAAGGCCGGGTATATGGCGGAACACATCGGTGAGGAATATGACGGCGTGATCTCCGGGATCACGGACTGGGGGATCTATGTGGAGCTTCCCAGCACCATCGAGGGAATGATCCATGTATCGAAGATCCCGGGCGACTATTACTATTACAATGAAAGCACATATGAACTCATCGGGCGTGATACAGGAAAGACCTACCGTCTCGGACAGAAGATCCGAATCCGGGTGGATGAGGCGGATACGGGAACAAGGACCATCGATTTTTCCCTCGCGGAGGAATGAATTCCCGTTAAGGGCTGGAATTTTTCCGCCGATATGATATTATGAAAAGGGTGTCTGACATACCCGCGCACTTTGAAATCAGAATATTGGGATAGTAAAGGTTTCGACAGGGATCATGCAGCTTTAGAAGCTACCCGACGCGAATCGTTAAATCGCAACCCTAAATACAAACGCTGATTCTAAATTAGCACTCGCTGCCTAAGCGCAGCGTGTCCGCTCCGACGCACCTGCACGCCGGAATCCGGGCATCGACCATGCAGGAAACGACGTATGCTAAGCTTTGCGCATATGGGCGTATCATGAAGCTACCGCGTTAGGACGGGCGTTCACCACCTTCCTTCCGGCGGGAATCAATTCCGGTGTACTATGGTAGTAGAAGGAGAGGGAATTGGTCTTTGGACCCGGGTTCGATTCCCGGCTATTCCACTATAATATCAGTAAATCAAGTATGTGCCGTAAGAGACAAATGCGGAGCCGACAAATTGGAAACCGGCGCAGGAAAAATAATCCCAAAGCTGAAAAGCGATAAGGAACTGGCAGTTCTTGGGGCATTTAAGGCACTTGGATTGTTATCTGAAGATATAGAGCAGGGGAATTGATACCTCTGCTCTTTTCCTTATCTTTTGGAAACAATTTATTTGTAGGTATTATAGTCTTGGGTCGTAGGGTGAACGCTTTTTTGGCAAGAAAAGCATTACACCCTGCATGTATTATGATTTATAAACACGGCGGTGGCGTATAGCCATCCGCAAATTCGCAAAATGTCATCCGTTCATCGAATGACATCATAAAAAGAATCCTGTTACAGCCTGTATAGGCCATAACAGGATTTTCGATTATATCGGATTCTTCCCACTTTTATTGCTGAGCGTGGTTTCAGGCGTGGCAAGAGCCTGATTGTAGGAATCCATAGTATAGTCATAATATCCATAGTCTGATGCCCAGGTACCGTCGCGCCGATTTATCCAGCCATCAGGGTCGGTATTTTCAGTATAGCAGTGATGCTGCAACAGGGAGCTGACATCGATAGCAACCCACTCGTCGCGAAGCCATACTGCATTAACAGTATGATGTTCGTTTTCGACGGATGTGCAGGGGATTCCGTGGTAGCGACACATGATTGTCATGATATTCGCCATGTCCCAGCAGGTGCCGACCCTATTATCAAGAGTCCACAGGCTGTCATCGTCCCATCTGCCTGCCAGAGTGGCGCGGGATTTATTATTATTGGCGGAAACACGCCAGTCATCGTATGCGTAGTTTCTTGCAAGATACAGCACAAAGGCAAACACCTTGGCTTCATCGCTCCAGTTATCACGCAGGATGATTTCGTCGCTTATGTCGCACCATTCCTGAATGTGATTGCAGTTTCCATCCGTTCCAGAAGTGGGATATGTGATAGGAACGTCTTTGGAGCCTACGTACATATCAAGACAGTTTCTGGGGTCAAGGTTGCCGACAACCCTATTCCAAGCTTCGAGGGCATACGCGGATGTGGAATCATATCTGCATGTCTGAACAGCCTTTCCGTCGTAGTAAAGGTATAGTGGGATAGGTGGCTCATCATTTGCTACTATGGAGAGCACGTAAACACCTACGGGATTGCTTAATCCCATAGATTTTACTGCCAATTTCATGTCAATGATGGCGGTTTCGCCTGTTTTTACTGAACCGAGGCTTGTCAGGCTGCTAGAGTTACCATATCGCTGGATTGTTATAGTGCCATTCTCATAGGCTTTATTATGGCTATACATCGAGTATGTCACTATACAGTCAGATGTTTCTGCTTTCAGCCCGTAGAGTCCTTCATAAGCGATACAATCACCGTAAAAGTTAGTCGCTCCTGATATGCCTGTATCGCTCAAGTGA
>JAILLW010000117.1 GCA_024692955.1 Lachnospiraceae bacterium
TGTTTCTGATTCAGCCGGTCAAGAGCCATTTCAACCATTCCGACCGCACCGTCTACGATCATCTTTCTCGCATCGATGATCGCGGATGCTTGCTGGCGCTGAAGCATTACGGACGCGATCTCCGGAGCATAGGCAAGATAGGTGATCCTTGCCTCAACGATCTCAAGTCCGGCTTCCGTTACCTTGGACTGGATCTCTTTCTTAATCCGGTCGGCAACTACTTCCGCGGAACCGCGAAGGCTTCCTTCATCCGCTATGCCGTCACCGGTGGTATCCACATCATTCGCCACATCATAGGGATAGAGGCGGACAATGTTCCGAAGAGCGGAATCACACTGAAGGGAAAGATACTCTTTATAGTTGTCTACATTGAATACGGCTTTTGCGGTATCCGTTACTTTCCAGATCACGGCGATCCCGATCTCAACCGGATTTCCGAGACAGTCATTGATCTTCTGCCTTCCGTTGTTCAGGGTCATGGCCTTCAGAGAGATCTTTTTGCTGACAATCTCGGTCTGTGCACCGGTGGAAGTCGAGAGAGTAAGAGCCGGTGACTTATCGGTGGTGTCTCCGCTCTGAGCCAGTTTCGTTGTGGCAGCGGGGTTCACTGCGGTGCAGAAGGGATTTACGAAATAGAAACCGTCGCCGCGGAGCGTTCCCTTATACTTACCGAAGAGAGTAAGTACCAGTGCCTCCTGCGGTTTCAGGACCTTCAGCCCGAGGAAGAGGATCCAGCCGAAGCAGATGATCAGGATCCCGAGGATCACGGAAAGCGGTCCGAGGACTACTCCGGCAAGCATAAGCACAAAGGCCAATACATATAGCAGGATCGTCCCGATCAGCATCAGCATTCCGTTCTTTTTTGTTGTATAGATTTTTTCTGTCATAACTGACACCTCCTTTATGATGATATCAATATGATATCATATCGAATCAATTTGTCAATAGATGTCCGGAAATTTTTCTGATTCATAAAGGACGGAGTGATTATATATAAAAGAAAACGGGCTGCAAACGGCCGGGTATTGAGATTCTATCTGCCGCTGATTATAATGAAAAGAGGTTATAAACCTTTTTTCTGTCACAGAAGATTTTTCGTGGATGATACTGTTCTGAAAGCATCTTTGAAAAGAAAGGCAGCTTATGAAAAAACAAGCCCTTAAGAAAATGAAGAAAAGAACTCTCGCGATCCTGCTGTCCATGCTATTGTCTTTGGAAACCGGCTTTGTTCCGGCATTCACAGCGGAACTGCCAACGGAAGATACGATGCTTGATCAGAGCATCGGAACAGGCGATGAAAACGCAGAATCCGATGAGTTTCCCTTCCGTATGAAGGAAGACAGATCCGCTTTGACCGCGGGATCAGTCCGGGAGACGGAGTGGTCAGCGTGACGTTAAGCAACGGGACCGTCCTTACACCGGAGGATTTCCGGGTGGATTACGGGAATAATATTGCCGCGAAAAAAGACGGCGGATCCTTTAAGATCGTACTTAAGAGGAATTCCGGTACGGGCAGTTTCGCATTCGGAGGGAGCGCAACCTTTAAGTTTACGATCACGAAAGCGGGAAAGATCACGATGTAATGATCCGAATAATGATTGAAACCCGAGCCGAAAACTCATATAATCAGAAGCGGAACGCTTCTTCGGAAGCGGTCCTGAAGGTGTAAAAGGAAAAAGGAGGAAACAAAATGTCTGACAAAGTACCTTACAAGATCTATCTCGAGGAGTCGGAGATGCCGAAAGCCTGGTACAATATGCGGGCGGATATGAAAAACAAGCCGGCACCGCTGCTGAATCCGGGCACCGGAGCGCCGATGAAGGCCGAGGAACTGGAAGGCGTATTCTGTAAAGAACTGGTGGCGCAGGAGCTGAACAATGATGATCCGTGGATCGAGATCCCGGATGAGATCCGCTCTTTCTACCGTATGTATCGTCCGTCACCTCTTGTGCGCGCTTATTGCCTGGAGGAAAAGCTGGGTACGCCCGCGAAGATCTACTATAAATTCGAAGGAAACAATACCAGCGGATCCCATAAACTGAATTCCGCCATCGCCCAGGCCTACTATGCGAAGAAGCAGGGTCTTAAAGGTGTGACGACGGAGACCGGTGCCGGACAGTGGGGCACGGCGCTTTCCATGGCCTGCGCCTACTTCGGGCTTGACTGTAAGGTATATATGGTAAAGGTCTCCTATGAGCAGAAGCCTTTCCGCCGTGAAGTAATGAGAACCTACGGCGCTTCTGTTACTCCTTCACCCTCCGAGACCACCGAGATCGGAAAGAAGATCCTTTCGGAGCATCCCGGAACGACGGGAAGCCTTGGCTGCGCCATTTCCGAGGCGGTAGAGGTAGCTGTCGGAACGGAAGGGTACCGTTACGTACTCGGCAGCGTGCTGAATCAGGTACTCCTTCATCAGTCCGTGATCGGACTTGAAACGAAGGCGGCACTTGACAAATACGGGATCAAAGCGGATATGATCATCGGCTGTGCGGGCGGCGGCTCGAATCTCGGAGGACTGATCGCTCCGTTTATGGGCGAAAAGCTCCGCGGAGAGGCCGATTATGAGATCATCGCCGTGGAACCTGCATCCTGCCCGAGCTTTACCCGCGGAACCTATGCATACGATTTCTGCGATACCGGAAAGGTCTGCCCGCTTGCCAAGATGTATACCCTCGGCTGCGACTTTATCCCCGCACCGAACCATGCGGGAGGACTTCGCTATCACGGCATGAGTTCAACCCTTTCCCAGCTTTATGCGGACGGCTATATGAAGGCGGTATCCGTACCTCAGACTTCCGTATTCGAAGCAGCGGAATTCTTCGCGAGGACGGAAGGCATCCTTCCCGCGCCCGAAAGCTCTCATGCGATCCGTGTCGCTATCGACGAGGCGAAGAAGTGCAAAGAGACCGGTGAGGAAAAGAACATCGTCTTCGGCCTTACGGGAACCGGCTATTTCGATATGGTCGCCTATGAAAAGTATCATGACGGAAAGATGGACGACTATATCCCGACGGATGAGGAACTGAAAGAGAGCCTTGCGAAGCTCCCCAGAATCTGATGCATAATACAGGCGGATAAGGCGGCTGCCGGGAACGGGCAGTTGCCGGAGGTAAAGAAGGAAGGTGGTCAGATGAGTAAATTTATCGTAGCGGGTATCATTCAGATCGAAACCATTGTAAAGGTTGGCAGTATTCCCATCGAGTTTTCGCCGGTCACCAGCGTGCCGGATACGATCTTTACCTCGGCGGGAGGAGACGCTTTTAATGAGTCCCTGGCCCTCCGGTGGCTTGGAGACAAGGTAGACCTCCTTTCGGTAGTCGGCCGCAATCAGGATATGAGCATCCTTAATCCTTTGGACCGGGAGATCACACTGAATACGGATTACATCCTTCCGATCATCAAAAGTACACCCACTCAGGTGGTCCTTTATGACAGGAACCGTAAGGAACAGATCTTCGAGGACATCAAGGACTTAAGGGATGCGGAATACCGGATGGCAATGGTACCGCCCATGGTGGCAGCTTCCGATATGGTGGTCCTTTCCAACGCGAATTTCTGCCGGCCTTTCATCGAAACGGCGAAGCAGTTTGAAAGAAAGATCGCGGTGAACATTCATACCTATCTGGAGGAAAAGGAGGTCTACAACAAAGATTTCCTTGAAAACGCGTCGATCCTTTATTTCAGCGATGATACGATAAAAACGGATCCCTTCGATTTCGTAAAAGGGATCGCGGACCGGTACGGAACGGATATCATCATTCTGGGACAGGGCGCAAAGGGCCTGATCCTTTACGACCGCCGGCGGGGCATCAACGTTCACTACGATACCGTACGCACGAACGAAGTCGTGAATACAACGGGTGCCGGAAACGCAATGTTCGCCTGCTTCCTTCATTATTATCAGGAGACCGGCGATTCGGTGCTTTCCATCAAGAACGCGATGCTGTTTGCCTCCTATAAGATCGGATATATGGGAACGTCCAACGGCTTTATGACCGTGGAACAGCTCGAACAGTGGAGAAGCCTGATCTGGGGCGACAACGCAAAGAACTCCTGATCCCGGTTGCTGTTAAAACCGATCATCCAGAGATTTTTACCCGGCGGACTTTTTTAAGAAAAAGTCCGTCGTTTCCTCTTGAAGGATCCCGGGATAGACAATGTCCAGGATTCATTTTACAATAATCTGCAGAAATAAGCCGGAACGGATATCCTTGTATTTGACGAAAATGAACGACAAAAAGACAAACAGGATCTGTATGATCGTCCAGCAGAAAGACGTACACGGAGGGATCGCCGCGGTCGTAAACGGCTATTACGGCAGCAGGCTTGAAAAGGATTTTGACATCACCTACATCGAGTCTTACCGGAACGGAAGCAGATGGCAGAAGCTTCAAAAAGCACTTTCAGCCTACCGGGCCTTTTCCCGCCTCTTAAAGGAACGCCCGCCGGAACTCGTTCATATCCACTCTTCTTTCGGACCCAGTTTTTACCGGAAGATCCCTTTCATCCTGATGTGTGAAAAAAAGGGGATCCCGGTGGTAAACCATATCCACGGGGCGGATTTTGACGCGTTTTATTCAAACGCATCGGATGTCGCAAAAAAGCGGATCCGAAAGATCTACGGAAAATGCGCCCGGTTTATCGTGCTTTCGGAAGAATGGAAAGCACACATCGGAGTGATCGTTCCCGAAGAAAAGATCCGGATCATCGAAAATTACGGGATCCCGGAGAAAGGTTCCGATATCGAAGAATGGAACCGCGAACGCCCGGAAAGGAAGCAGGTCCTTTTTCTCGGTGAGATCGGGAAAAGGAAGGGTGCCTTTGATCTTCCGGAGATCATCACCGAAGTACTTAAAAAGGTGCCGGATGTGAGATTCGTCATCGGAGGAGAGGGAGAAACCGAAGTGGTAAGGGAAAAACTCGAAAGACTCGGGATTCCGGAGGAAACGGTCCGGTTTCCGGGCTGGGTCACCGGAGAGGAGAAGAAAAAACTCTTAAGAGAGAGTTCCCTGTTCCTTCTTCCTTCCTATCAGGAGGGAATGCCGATGTCCATACTTGACGCGATGAGCTGCGGCCTTCCCGTGGTATCCACGAATGTGGGAGGGATCCCGAAGCTTGTCCGGCAGGGGGAAAACGGCTTTCTTTGCGAAGCCGGTGACGTAAGAGCAATGGCTGACGGGATCCTTATGCTGCTACTTGATGAGAAAAAGCGCAAAGAAGCGGGCGATCGAAGCCTTCGGATCATCGAAGAGGAGTACAGTCTGTTAAAACACATCGAAAAACTGGAAGAACTGTATCGCGAAGTGCTGAATAACAGACAGGGATCGGTCGGTTCAAAAAAGGGTTAAGGAAGAGGATTACTATGAGATCTCCGCTGGTATATCTTAAGAATCTGATCGGAAACGGTTTGCGAAAATGCCGTTACGGAAGCAGGATCCGGATCGCTCCGGTCCAGTCGTTTTCGCATCTTCATACCGAGCTTCGAAACGGCGGGAGCCTGAAGATTGACCGGTACTGTCAGAACCGGGGGCATCTTTACCTTATAGCGGACGGCGGCAGGCTGACCATCGGAAGCCACTGCTTCTTTAATACGGGCTGCTGCGTGACCTGTATGGAAAAGATCACCATCGGGGATCATTGCAAATTCGGAAACAATCTGGTCATTGTGGACCATGATCATAATTTTCGTGAAATAGATCCGGAATTCGTTTCCGCGCCGGTATCGGTGGGGGATCATACCTGGGTAGGTGCGAATGTCACGATTCTCCGCGGCACTTCCATCGGGAAAAACTGTGTGATCGGAGCAGGGAGCGTGGTAAAGGGAAAGATCCCGGACGGGACCGTGCTTATCCAGAAAAGAGAAAACAGGAATTAATACAGGATATAGTGGCTGTACCCCGGGTACGACCACCATATTATGTTGTTACCTATTTCCGGGATAAGTGCTATAATCATTAGGCATAATTTTCGGAAGGAATGTAATATGGGAAAAATCATCGCTATCGCTATGCAAAAGGGCGGAGTCGGAAAAACAACGACTTCGATCAATCTGTCCGCCGCGCTCGCGGCTAAAGGAAAAAAGGTTCTCGTGGTCGATACGGATCCGCAGGGAAATACCACCAGCGGCTTCGGGATCGAGAAAAATGAACTGGACCGTACGATCTATGATCTGATGCTGAACGAATGCTCCGTGAAAGAGAGCATTCTGAAAGAGGTCCGGCCGAACCTCAGCCTGATCCCTTCCAATATCAATCTGGCCGCGATCGAGATCGAACTGATTGACCGTGGCAGCAAGGAGTTTGTTTTGAAAAAGGAACTCGACTGGGTGAGAGCCGATTATGACTATGTGATCATCGACTGCCCTCCGTCGCTCGGACTGCTGACGGTGAACGCTCTTACGGCTGCGGATTCCGTTCTGGTTCCGCTTCAGTGTGAGTATTATGCGCTGGAAGGCTTAAGCCAGCTTATCACCACGGTGAATCTGGTCAAGGAACGGCTTTCCCCGGATCTTAATATGGAAGGTATCTTCTTTACGATGTACGACTCCAGGACAAATCTGTCCCAGCAGGTCGTTGAAAACGTAAAGGCGAATGTATCACAAAGGGTATTCCGTACCGTGATCCCGCAGAATATCCGGTTGGCGGAAGCCCCAAGCTTCGGAATGCCGGTGATCGAATATGATTCAAGATCGGCCGGAGCGGAAGCCTATATGGCTCTTGCGGAAGAACTCATAAACGGATAAAGGAGAGGAAGAATGGCACAAAAGCGCGGATTGGGCAGGGGACTTGATTCCATTATCCCTCAGGGAGGGGCTGTAAAGCCGGAGGTATCTTCCGACGGAAAGAATGCCGGAGACGGCGTCTTAATGACGGTAGGGATCGAAAAGCTTCAGAATAATAAGAATCAGCCCAGGCGGGTTTTTGATGAAGATGCGCTGGAAGAGCTTTCGGACAGCATCAAAAAGAACGGGATCCTGGAGCCGCTTCTCGTTGTGGACCGGGGAAACCATTATATGATCGTCGCGGGAGAACGCAGATGGCGTGCCGCGATGAAAGCGGGTCTTAAGAAGGTTCCGGTGATCGTCCGGGATCTTTCGGAGCAGGAGATCGTCGTGATCGCCCTCCTGGAAAACCTGCAGCGGAGAGACCTGAACGAAATCGAGCAGGCGATGGCTTATAAACGGCTTATAGATGAATTCGGCTGGAAGCAGGATGAGGTGGCGGAACAGGTTTCGAAATCGCGTACGGCCGTTTCGAATACGCTCCGGCTTCTGAAACTCTGTGAGTCGGTTCAGCAGATGATCATCGATGACAAGCTGAGCGCAGGACATGCGCGCGCGATCATCTCCGTGGAGGATCCCGACGAACAGTTCCGGCTCGCGGAAGAGATCTTTGACAAGCGCCTCAGCGTGCGGGAAGCGGAGAAACTGGCAAGAGATCTCGGAAAGACGAAGCCGAATATCCGCACGCAAAACGTGGACAAGAGTCTTCTTGCGATTTACCGGGAGGTTGAAGAAAACCTGAAACAGCGGCTGAAGACCAAGGTCGCGATCATCCCTTCCTCAAAGAATGACGGATCCGGAAAACTCCAGATCGAATTCTATGCACATGAGGATCTCGAAAAACTGATGGATCTTCTGAATAAGGCGGAAGCATAATGGGAAGCAGGATCCTGACACAGATCGGCCTCGGGAATCTCGATCCCGGGATCATACTCATTGCCATGGCAGCACTGATCCTGGTCCTGCTGGTGCTCCTTATCGTCGCATTCCGAAAGATCGGCCGAATTACAAAGAAATATGAATTCTTTATGAAAGGGCGGGTTGCCAAGAGTCTTGAGTCCGAGATCGCGGAAATGTTTACGGAAAACCGCGAAATGAAGGAGGATATCAAAAAAGCCCTTTCGGATATCGAGTATATCTACGGAGTACTGACCACAACCTATCGCAAGATGGGACTTGTGAAATATGACGCCTACCAGCAGATGGGAGGAAAACTCAGCTTCTGTCTTGCCATGCTGAATGAGGAAAACAACGGTTTCCTGATGAATTCCGTTCACGGGAACGACAGCAGCTATACCTACATCAAACAGATCATAAACGGCGAGAGCCAGCTGGAACTCAGCGAAGAAGAAGCGGTCGCGCTTTTGATGGCGATCGGGAAAAAGGAGTAAACCATGATCGACATTAAATTTCTGAGAGAAAACCCCGAGATCGTGAAGGAGAACATCCGGAAGAAGTTTCAGGACGAGAAACTACACCTTGTAGACGAAGTGATCGAGCTGGACGCGAAGTCACGTGCCGCAAAGACCGAGGCGGATGATCTGCGCGGAAAAAGGAATACGATCTCGAAGGAGATCGGCGCACTGATGGCGCAGGGAAAGAAAGAGGAAGCCGAGCAGAAAAAGGCGGAAGTCGCCGCCAACGCGAAGCGCCTTGCGGAACTTGAGGAACAGGAAAAAGAGTATTCCGCAAAGGTGACCGAGATCATGATGGTGATCCCGAATATCATCGATCCTTCGGTGCCCGTCGGAAAAGACGACAGCGAAAATGTTGAAGTTACAAAATACGGAGAGCCGTTCGTCCCCGATTTTGAAATCCCCTATCATACCGATATCATGGAACGTTTCAACGGGATCGACATCGATGCCGCGGGAAGAGTTGCCGGAAACGGATTCTATTATCTTATGGGAGATATTGCGCGGCTTCACTCGGCCGTGATCGCCTATGCGAGAGATTTTATGATCGACCGCGGATTTACCTACTGCGTTCCGCCCTTTATGATCCGTTCGAACGTGGTGACCGGGGTAATGAGCTTTGCGGAAATGGATGCCATGATGTACAAGATCGAAGGTGAGGACCTGTATCTTATCGGAACGAGTGAGCATTCCATGATCGGTAAATTCATCGACCAGATCATTCCGGAGAGCGAGCTTCCGAAGACCCTCACCAGTTATTCGCCCTGCTTCCGGAAGGAAAAGGGAGCGCACGGCATCGAGGAGCGCGGAGTATACAGGATCCATCAGTTTGAGAAGCAGGAAATGATCGTGGTCTGCCGCCCCGAAGAATCTCCGGTGTGGTTTGACCGGCTCTGGCAGAATACGGTGGATCTTTTCCGGTCCATGGATATCCCGGTAAGAACCCTGGAGTGCTGCTCCGGAGACCTTGCGGACCTTAAGGTAAAGTCCTTTGATGTGGAAGCCTGGAGTCCCCGTCAGAAGAAGTACTTCGAGGTCGGAAGCTGCTCGAATCTGGGCGATGCCCAGGCGAGAAGACTGAAGATCCGGATCCAGAAGGAAGACGGAAGCAAGTATTTCGCGCATACGCTGAATAATACGGTAGTTGCTCCGCCCCGTATGCTGATCGCGTTCCTTGAGAACAATCTGAACGCGGACGGAAGCGTGAACATTCCGGAGATCCTCCGTCCCTATATGGGAGGCAAGGAGAAGCTCATCCCGGAAAAATAAGCAGGATTTGCCATGCATCAGTACATGAAAGCCATTGGCTTTACGAAATTCAACAGTGTAAAAGAGCTGCAGAAGCTTATCACCGACGTGATCGTAAACGGACCGAAACGGTCCTATACCTCCATCGATGATGAGACGATCATTGCGTGCTTTTCGAGGGAGGTGGCTCCCGGAGTCGGAATCACGGTGGTGGGCCGGTTCAATGACGAGGACCAGTTCACTTATGATTATTATTATCCCTATATTGAGGGGAATAATATCAGCTCGGAGGAGAATATCTCTGTGGAGCGCCATGCGGCCACGGAGAGCTATGCCGGCGTGATCGACGATATTCATATGGGGGTATCCATCATCTTCTATGTACAGAATATGATCCCCTATATCAACGCCATGCGCTCGAATCTGCTGCCGATCCAGGGAACCACGCTTTCGCTTGCGGCACTTTCCCTGAGCGGAAACATCATTATGCCCCTGAAGAAGACGGCGAACGATCTGATCCTTGACCGGAATTTCGAAAAAAGCAGGATGCAGCTGATCTCCGCCGCGCGCTCGGGAGACGAGGAGGCCATGGAGAGCCTTACCCTGAACGATATGGACACCTATACCACGATCGCCCAGAGGATTCAGACCGAGGATGTCTTTACGCTGGTAGATACCTATTTTATGCCTTACGGAGTAGAGTGTGACCAGTACGCGATCCTTGGAGAGATCATGGAGGTAAATGAGGTTACCAATTCGATTTCCGGGGAAGCCCTTTACAAATTGAACCTGATGTGCAATGATGTTGAGTTGGATGTGTGCATTAACAAAGAGGACCTTTACGGGGTTCCGGCACCCGGCCGCCGCTTTAAGGGAACGGTTTGGCTTCAGGGGAAGATCAATTATCCGAACACCTGAAATTCATATTCATCCGTAAGTTGTCCGCGTAGCTCAGCAGGATAGAGCGACCGCCTCCTAAGCGGTAGGTCGGAGGTTCGAATCCTCTCGTGGACGTAAAAAGGAGCCTTAACAGGCTCCTTTTTGTTTACAAGACGATCTTTTATCACATCAAGTCGCTTTTATCCGTAAATACGTCGAGTCATTTCTTATTGACATTACCGAATAGACATCAAAAACGACCGAATAAACACGCCCTCGGCGGAGATATGACGGATAATATATAATTTAATTATGTTTTCAGCGTACGGAAGGTAAACAGATGAAAGATATGGTAGAGATCGAGGTGGTCCTTGATGAACATTATCCGGACCCGTTTGTTACGATCAGGACTAAATCTAACACACAACAGGTTGAAAATATCATATGTGCCATTGAAGACGCTTCGCACAGTGATTTTCCGCAGATAGCGGCCGTAAAGGATGACGCGGTCACGTTTGTTTCCCAGAGGGATATCGTAAGGGTGCATACAGAGGGCCGTAAGACCGTAATACAGACGGAGAAAGACGTATTTACGGTTAAAAGGACTCTTGCCGGTCTTGAGGATGTGCTTAATCCCACCCGGTTTTTAAGAATATCCCAGTCGGAGATCATTAATCTTTATAAGGTTAAGAGCTTCGATTTTAATCTGGCCGGAACGATCGGGGTTGAGTTTGACTGCGGCATCAAATCATGGGCATCCAGAAGCCGTGTCAAACAGATCAAGGCGTTGCTTAAAAAGAACAGCATAGTGGAGGCTTAGATTATGGAATTAAAGAACAGATTGCTGATAAATTCACTCATAGGCATCATTGCCGGAATGACGGTCGGGATCATCATCTGGATGATCGGTTCAGGGAATCCGGAAGGAAGAAGCTTTGTACTTCATATTATTATGTCCGGCCTGCATGGGCTTATCCCATACGGGGCAGCCACGGTATATTCCATAGAAAGCTGGGGCCTGACCAAGTCAACAGTAGTCCATGCAACGATAACACTTGCCACGATACTTGCGATCGAGCTTCCGATGAAATGGTTTGAGTGGAACAGGGAATTTGCCATTATGATGGTCATCTATGTCATCATCTATACGCTCATCTGGATCGGGAATTACTTATACTGGAAACACACCATCAGAAAGATCAACGATGAGCTGAAGGATTATCGGAAAGACGAAGCATAAGAGCAGGGGATGTATATGATATGCTGCTGAAAATACTGGTTACGGGAAAAAACCGTAAGGTTGCAAGTGATATAAGTGAACATCTTGAGACGGACAGAGGATATGTAACGATCAAATGCGATCCGAACAAGACCGCATTATTCGACACCCTGATATCGGAACTGCCCAAGGTGGTTATCATCTGCCTCGGCGATGAAACATCGGCTACGGTCCAGGCATACAATGTGATGAGATCGGCTCTGAGGCAGGGAAACATCACCACTATCGTTGTTACCAACAATGAAGATGAGAAGATGTTCATAAATCATACCGAACTTGAAAGAGTATTTTTCCTGTCAAGGCCGGTTTCGCTGTTCGCCCTCTATGAAAAGCTCACCGAAATAGAGAAAACGATCGAGAATGCCAGGGATAATAATCTGGCAGCATTCCGGGAGTATGTTAATGAAGATGCCGGAAAGTCCGGAAGAAAGCAGATACTGGTCGTTGATGATGATACGGAGCAGCTTGTCCATATCAAAGAGCAGCTCGAGGAATTCTACGATGTCACATGCGTCAAGTCCGGAGAAGCCGCATTCAAATATCTCGTAAGGAAAATACCGGACATTATATTGCTCGACTATCTGATGCCGACGATGGATGGCCCCGAGGTCCTTCGAAATATTCATGATACGGCGGGCTGGGAGGATATACCGGTTGTATTTCTGACCGGCATGGCCGAGAAGAATAAGGTTCTGAAGACACTTGCCGAGCTGAAACCTCAGGGCTATATTGTAAAACCCGCGAAAAAATCCGAGCTTGTGGCAAAGATCATAGACATATTGGGGTGAAAGAAAAATGGATATTACATGGCTTAAGGAAGCCGGACTTGATACGGAAACCGGGATCTCATATACGGGCGGACAGGACAGGTACATTTCTGCCCTTCACCGGTTCTGCAGGAACTATGAGAAGAACAGGACAAAGGTGTGCGGGTATCTTGAGGCCGGGGATTATGAGAATTATATGATCACGGTCCATGCCCTTAAGAGTAATGCCAGGATGATAGGAGCACTTGACCTGTCGACCCTGTTTGAAACTCTTGAGACGGCTGCACGAAATAACGAGACCGGACTGATTGAACAGCGGAATGCGGATGCATTAAAAGAGTATGACGAGCTTATTCAAAAGCTTGCCCCGATAGGAACGATGGAAGATGTCCGTGCTGCCGGCGAGATATCTGCCGAAGCAGCGAGGGAAACGGTTGATAAGCTTCTGGAAGCGCTTGATGATTTTGACGATGAAGAAGCAAAGAAACTGGCAAAGGTACTGTCCTGCTATCCTTTCAGACCGACTCAGGCGGAAAAACTTAAGGAGGCAGCAGCATTTATTGAAGATTTTATGTACGAAGAAGCGGCCGGGATCATCAGACAGATCGCTCCAGCGATAGAATAGGCTACAGATATTGAAGAAGATACAAACGATCCTTGCGATCATTCTTATAACAGTATTCGGATATATATTCGCCGGTGAGATATTCATGCCGGCAAACACTCCGGTAAACGGAGATATCTGTGACACTCTTCCCGGGGACAAATGGGAGAAGGTCTGCCCTGACGGGACGAAAGAGCCTTTTACCGTTCCCGGAAGCACTGATTCCGATATTGTTCTTGAAACAACTCTCCCGGAACATTTTAACAAAGACTACAACGTATTGTGCTTTCGCGGAATGGGCATGGAGGTCTGCGTTGACGGCGAAGAAAGAGCGGTATACAAAACCGAGAACTACCGCTTTCTCGGAGACCGTTCCGCCGAATGCTACGTTATGGCGTCCATATATCCCGAGGATGCCGGAAAAGTGCTTCGCGTACACTATGAGTATAATTCCGGCATGGTATATGAAACATATATCGGTACAAGACTGGGAATACTTGCTCACCTGTTCAGAATATACGGTCTGGAACTGTTTGTCGGAATGGCCCTTATGCTTCTGGGTATCATCTGCCTGATCGCAGCCGTGACATACAAATTCATTCACAAAAAATATCTGGAGATGGAGCACCTGTCCATCGGCGTCATAATAGGCGCCTGCTGGGTACTGTCCAACTCGATATTCCGACAGCTTTATACGAGGAATATTTCGGTCATGTCGGATATACCCTTCCTGATGGTAATGGTCATGCCGCTTCCTTTTTTTGTATTCCTTGACTCCCTGCAAAAAGGACGATACGCAAAACCGCTTGGCTGTGCGGGCATCATTACGATCGCGGATTTTGTCGTATGTGCTGCCCTTTTCGTTTCGGGAAAAGTACCTCTCGTTAAGAGCTTTACCGGCTCCGCCATATGTGCCCTTATCGGAATCGTCATTATGTTTGCGACACTTGTACTGGATTTCAGAAAACATCTCCTGTACTCGTACAGGTTTGTGGCGATTGGATTTGTTCTCCTTGCCGTTTCGGCGATCATCCAGATTTTTGTATATGCGTTTGCCCACAACGGAGTATTCTCCGGACTGTTTATGGCTCTTGGCCTGTTCGGATTTATGATCTGCTCCATAATACATACGATCAAACAGCTCATCGGGATAAGGCTGGAAGCAAATGAACTGATGCATATCAACAGGGCCAAGGATGATTTTCTTGCCAACATGTCCCATGAGATCAGGACTCCGCTTAACGGGATACTCGGAATGGATGAAATGATCATCAGGGACACCAGGGAGAGCCGGATAAGGGATTATGCATTCGAGATCAAGAGCGCGGGAAACACTCTGCTTTCGATAATCAACGATATTCTTGATCTTTCCAAAATAGAATCCGGAAACTTCGAGATAGTTACCGGTGAGTATGATATCGCTTCCGTACTCAACGATGTACTCAATATGACAAGATACAGGGCGAATAAAAAAGGCCTTGCCTTTGAATACAATGTATCCGGAACGATCCCTTCCGTACTTGAAGGTGATGAGATCAGGATCCGGCAGATCATGCTCAATATCATAAACAATGCCATTAAATATACGCAGGAAGGCAGTGTTTCGGTCGATGTATCTTCGGAACCCGTAATGATGGGCAATTATATCAATCTGATCATCAGTGTAACCGATACCGGAATGGGAATAAAGGAGGAGGACAAGGGAAAGCTTTTCAAGAGCTTCCAGCGACTTGATGAAAGGAAAAATCACAGCATAGAGGGAACAGGACTGGGGCTTCATATCACGAACAGCCTTCTTCAGATGATGAACGGCAATATTTCCTTTGAGAGCGAGTATGGTAAAGGAAGCGTATTTATCATTACGGTTCCGCAGAAGGTAGTCAAGGCTGCGCCGATCGGTATTTTTTCAAAAGCAGTCAGGGAATATCTCGGAAACATGGAGACGGATGCAGTCGGCCTGTATGCTCCGGGGGCAAGACTTCTCGTAGTCGATGACAACGAGATGAACCTTGATGTCATGGAAGGACTTCTTCGCGACACAAAGATACCTACGGACTATGTGGAATCCGGTGCCGCATGTATCGAAAAGGTTACGAAAGGAAAGTATGACTGTATATTCCTGGATCAGATGATGCCGGGTATGAGCGGGGAAGAGGCACTGGCCGAGATGAAAAGGCTTGATATCCTGAAGGGAACCCCTGTTATCGCACTTACGGCGGACGCGATCATAGGTGCCAAGGAAAGCTATCTGGCCAAAGGATTTACCGATTATATATCCAAACCGGTAAAATATGAAGTTCTCGAAGCAGTATTAAAAGAATATATACCAAAGGAAAAACAGCATTCACCAAGCGGTGCGGATGAACTTCCGGTAATGCTCATATGGGGCGATGATCCCGAGAAACTGAAGCAGGAGAGAATAAGACTCGACGGCATATACAAATGCATATGTGTAGTAGGGGAAGCTTCAAAGGACAGGTACCTTAAGACGCATGATACTGCCGCTGTCATGAATGTTGTATAGAAAGTATCCGGGAGCATTACAGATGGAAACTACTGTCAATAACGGGATAAAGAAACGGATAAGGATAAAAGAGCACAGAAAGACGGGTATGATCATTCCCATGATATTCCTGTTCATAGTCATGACGGTCATGGTGATCTACACGACAAGACTTATGTATAACGCTGCGGTTTCCAACTCAAATGCCGTAATGGAGGACCGGATCCTGACGGTCTCCGCAATGATCAATAATCATCTGAATACCGCCGAAAACGTACTGCATGTAGCCGCAGACTCTGTTCACCACATGCTGATCAGCGGAACTACTTCGGCAAGGATATATGAATTCCTCGTGGACGAAACGAATAATGTTGCCGAGCAGTTCGATCAGAATTATACGGGAATATACGGCTTTATCATGGGTAAATATATGGATGGCCTCAACTGGGTGCCTCCGGAGGGTTACGACCCGAAGAGCCGCGACTGGTTCATTGAAGCAATGGCGGCCGACGGAAGCGTTGTATTCACCATGCCTTATATCGATGCCCAGACAGGCAATCTTATAATTTCAGCCTGCAGAATGCTGCCGGACAGACAGAGTGTTATCGCGCTTGATGTCCAGCTGAAGGGGATACAGGCAATGATGAGTGAACTTACCCTTAACGGAAAAGGATATGGCTTTGTGGTCAGTGATGACGGCATGATCATAGCTCATCGCGATGAATCCAGGAAGGGAAAAAATATATGTGAAACACAGGGCGGCAGTGAATTTCTGGATGCCATTAAGGAGGCTGATTTCGGAAGTTTTTCGTATTTGTGGGACGGAGAACTGAACACGGTCTATGTCAACAGGGTGGCAAATGGATGGAATGCGGTAATGGTCGTCAGCGATCATGATCTGTACTCGGAGGTCAGAAGCCAGCGGGTGATAATCATCATAATCTGTGCTCTCATATTCCTGATGATATCCGCGATATATTATGTCGGACACAGAAATGAAATCAAATACAACAAAGAGATGGAGGGTATGAAGCTCGAGGAGCAGAAGACCGCATATGAACGCAAGATGCTCGAAATCGAAAAGGATGCCGCGAATGCATCGAACAAGGCGAAGAGCGATTTCCTGGCAAATATGTCCCACGAGATCAGAACACCCATGAATGCCATCATCGGAATGGATGAGATGATACTTCGCGAAAAGGTGTCCGATAAGGTACGCAAATATGCACTTGATATTCAAAGCGCTGGCAGGACACTTCTGTCGATAATAAACGACATACTTGATTTTTCCAAGATCGAATCGGGAAAGATGGAACTCGTTCCGGTTGAATACGGATTTGCATCGGTAATGAATGATGTCGTGAATATGACCATGAAGAAAGCGCAGGATAAGGGCCTTACATATGATCTTAAAGTCTCAAAGGATATCCCTTCCGTACTTCGGGGCGACGAGATAAGAGTGCGGCAGGTCATGCTGAACCTTATCAATAACGCGATCAAATATACTCACGAGGGAACCGTATCGGTTGATGTGTCCTATGATGATGCCGCGAATATGCTGCAGGTGATCGTATCGGATACGGGAATTGGCATAAAGAATGAAGATCTCGGAAAACTGTTCGGATCCTTCCAGAGACTGGAGGAGGATAAGAACAGGAATATCGAAGGCACAGGCCTTGGGCTCAACATCACGATGCGTCTTGTCAAGATGATGGACGGAACGATCGGTGTCAGCAGCAAATACGGCGAAGGAACAAAGTTTACAGCTGTGATGAGGCAGGAAGCGGTAGACAGGACTCCGGTCGGGGACTTTGCGGACAATCTCTCAAAAATGCAGGAGGCCGGCAAAGAGTATAAACCCGCGCTTATCGCTCCTGAGGCGAAGATACTTGTGGTAGATGACAATGATATGAACCTGGAGGTTTTTGAGGCGCTTCTCGAAGATACCGGGATAAGAGTCACCACCGCCGAATCGGGCAGGGAAAGTATAGAGATACTCAGAAGGCAGTCATTTAATATGATATTCCTGGATCAGATGATGCCCGGTATGTCGGGAGTACAGACGCTTGAAATAATAAAGAAAGAGCATCTTGCCGATGATACGGCTGTCATTGCGCTGACTGCGGATGCGATCGTAGGGGCGAGGGAGAACTATATCAGAGAGGGATTTTCGGATTATCTGAGCAAGCCTGTTATGTATGACGCACTTGAAGAAATGCTCATGAAATATCTTTCTCCGGATCTGATACGGAAAGAGGGATCAGATAAGGAAGAGGAGGATGATAAGCCGGTGGTTATAGGAATCTCGACTTCATCGGATAAACTCCGCGCTCTTAAGGAACGGCTCGGAAACTCCTGTAAGGGAGTTTTTGTCAGGGATATGGACAGCGCGGCCAGATTTATTGATAAAAACAGGAACTGAATACATATACAGCAGGGAGAACATTATGAAAAAAACACTGGGTGCAATCATGGCAATATCGCTGGTGATTTCCATGACCGCCTGCGGCGGCTTAAAGGATACGGAAATTACCCCGCCCGGGGACCGGGAGGAGTCGCGGATACCGGATACGGAAGCTGCCGCAGTAAAGGCGGAAGAAGCGCCGGCGCAGGCTGAGGA
Source organism: Lachnospiraceae bacterium (assembly GCA_024692955.1). Taxonomy (GTDB): domain Bacteria; phylum Bacillota; class Clostridia; order Lachnospirales; family Lachnospiraceae; genus JAILLW01. Next base: position 18,097 of record JAILLW010000117.1, read on the forward strand.
TGATGCTGAAGATTTTCGCATAGGTATAGTTACGGGTTCCTTTTCCCAGTCAGAGGATGACAGGCGGGGTGCGGAGGCTTTTCAGAAGAAATATGGGGAAGACAGGGTGACGCTTGCCATATATCCCGATAATTTTACCGATGAGTTTGAGACTACCGTAGGCGTAATGACCGGGCTTGCGGATGATCCCAAAATGAAGGCCATCGTTGTTAATCAGGCAGTCGAGGGAACGGAAGAAGCCTTTAAAAGGATCAAGGAAAGGCGGCCTGATATCCTTTGCATCGCGGGCGAAACATTCGATGTCTTCGAAGATATAAAAGATACGGCCGATCTCGTGGTCAATAACGATTTTGTCTCTCGCGGATATCTGATCATACGCACTGCGCATGAACTCGGCTGCGATACATTTGTACATATCTCCTTTCCACGGCATCTTTCATATGAAACATACGCAAGACGTGTGAACATCATGAAGGCGGCCTGTGAGGAATTCGGCATGGAGTTCGCAATGGAGGAGGCTCCGGACCCGACTACCGAAGTGGGGGTCCCGGGTGCTCAGGAGTATATAACGCGGCATGTACCTGAATGGGTTGAAAAATACGGAAAGAATTCAGCATATTTCTGTACGAATGATGCACATACGGAGCCTCTTATCAAAGGTCTTCTGGAAAACGGAGGGTATTTTATCGAAGCGGATCTTCCGTCACCGATCATGGGTTATCCCGGAGCACTGGACCTGAATCTTACGGGTGCGGACGGGGACTTTGACAAGATAACCGCCGAAGTGGAAAAAGCTGTTGTTGCAGCAGGCGGAGCAGGCAGATTCGGTACGTGGACATCTTCATACGGTTTTACGAATTCGGCGGGTCTTGCGGAACATGCGCGAAATGTTATCATGGGGAAATCGGAACTGACCGATCTTAATGCGATAAGAGAGGCATACAAGATCTATACGCCCCGGACCGAATGGAACGGATCAAAATATACAAACGCCGAAACAGGTGAAGTAATGGATAATGTATTTCTGGTTTATCAGGATACTTATATCTTCGGAGACCCCGGCCGTTACATGGGGGTAACAAAAGTAAACGTTCCCGAAGAGTACTTCACCATAAAATAGGAGGATCGGTGTCTTTTCTTTGACGCGATCCCGGGGAAAAGCTATAATAGCAGGGATGGCGAAAAACACAAAAAGGAGGCCGATAAAGAATGAAGAAATTCATCTCCTGGAATGTGAACGGGCTCAGGGCCTGCAGGGAAAAGGGATTTGAGGAGACTTTCCGGGATCTGGACGCGGATATCTTCTGCCTGCAGGAGACGAAACTGCAGGCCGGACAGATCGATCTTGAAACTCCCGGCTATCATCAGTTCTGGAATTATGCCGAAAAGAAGGGATATTCCGGAACGGCGGTCTTTACGAAGGAGGAACCTCTTTCGGTGACATACGGGATTGGTGTTGAGGAGCATGACCGTGAGGGCCGCGTGATCACGCTGGAGTATCCCGATTATTATTTCATCACGGTCTATGTGCCGAATTCCCAGGATGAACTGAAACGTCTTGATTACCGTATGAAATGGGAGGATGCGTTTTTAGCCTATATCAAGTCCCTGGAGGCGGACAGGCCGGTGATCTACTGCGGGGATCTTAATGTCGCGCATAAAGAGATCGACCTTAAGAATCCGAAGACAAATCGCCGGAATGCCGGCTTTACGGATGAAGAGCGCGGGAAGTTTGATGCGGTTTTAAAGAGCGGGATGATCGATACCTTCCGGTATTTCTATCCCGATAAGGAGCAGATCTATTCCTGGTGGAGCTACCGGTTCCACGCAAGGGAAAAGAATTCGGGCTGGCGGATCGACTACTTTGTGGTATCGGAAGCGCTGAAGGACCGGCTTCTTGACGCGAAGATCCATACGGAGATCATGGGTTCCGACCACTGTCCGGTGGAATTGTCGATCAGCTGATAAATTTTTAATGTTTAGACTTTTGGGGGTAGAGATACCCCCGTTTTTTTAATATTATGACGGCAGGGGCAACAGACTTTTGACCCCGGCATCATATCATGAAAAGCCGATATGGCCGCGGTGAAACGGATGGGAGTCTGAGTGGTACAAACGGTTCATGGAACGTTTAAGCTTCGCGAACAAAAGAATAATGCTCATATTTGCAGGGCTTTTCGTTACAGGCATGGTTACCTGCATGATACCGGTATCGGTGATCAAGATCCATCACGTTCCGGCTTTTGCCTATGTTACGATGATCCTGATATGGGCTGTAAGCGTAAGGCGGAGGATCGTTGACGAAAAGATACGGAAACGTATTCTGGCTGCCTGTTTCTTTATGGTATTTCTCTTTTTCCTCAGGATGTGCAAATTCTCCTATTTCCCCGAGGATGTCTATGTCAATGAATATCTGTGGTACGGATATACCCTTCCGCTGACCGCGATACCCGTATGTATGTTTATGGCCGCCATGAACGTGGAACCGGTTAAAAACAGAAGACTTGTCGCTTTGATGGAGAAACTGCTGATCTGCCTGAATGTCATCATCGTTGCGGTCGTAATGACCAACAATTATCATTCTTTCGTCTACAGGATCACCGTTCATCCGGATAAGGAATACACGCACGAATGGTTCTACTGGGTGACACTCTTCTTCCGGATAGGGCTGAGCATAGCCGGACTGTATGTTCTCTTAAGAAAATGCTCCCTGTCGGCGGCAAAGAAGAAATGGTACATTCCCGTGATATGCATAGCCGTAAGCTGTATATTGCTCACATGGTATCTGATAAACGGCGGCGCCCCGCGCATTATGGGGCATAAACTCTTTCAGCTTCAGGAAGCGGTCTGCATTCCTTATATCATAGCCTTTGAGAGCATTATCCAGATCGGGATGATCCCCGCCAACTCGGGCTACCGGCATCTGTTCGATCACTCAGCCATAAGTGCCTGTATCTATGATAACAGCGATCAGCCGGTGCTCTTATCCGGTGACCGGCCCAATGAGCCGGAAGACGAGGATCATCGTATAGCCAGGGAACCCATATCGGGAGGCTATATCACCTGGGTTGAAGACCTATCACCGATAAACCGGCTGAACCGGGAGATCGAAGAGGTGACGGAAGAACTTGCGGATGAAAATGATTTTATCCGCAAGGAAAATGAATTCCGCTCGGAAAGAATCTCTTTCGAGGAGAGAAACCGGCTGTATAACCGGATCGCAACGGCGGTCAGGACGAGGGCGGTCAGGTCCGATGCGCTGCTGACGGAGGCGCTCAATGCCGGCCCCGAAGAGGATGAATTAAGGAAAAAGATCATATATGCTTCGGTTCTCGGCGCATATATAAAAAGAATGGGGAACCTTATGCTCTTGACGGACGGAGCAGCTTTCCTCTCATCGGGAGAACTGTGCGCGTCGATCAGGGAGTCTTTCGAGTATCTTACTCTTAACGGGTGTCAGTGTTTCCTGAACGAAGCGGACAGGCGCGACATCAACTCATCGGCCGCACTGCTCGCGTACGAACTTTTTGAGGATACGATTGAGGACGTATGGCTGAGGCTTCATGCCATATCCGTAAGCCTGGAATATCAAGATGCCTTTCAGATGAAGATCACACTGGACGCTGCGGCCGAAGCCGTTTCTCCCGCATGGAAGGATAAGGAGGTTCCGGCATCCGGATGCAGCCTGTCGGTAAAGTATGAGGATGAAACGTACTTTATCTGTCTCAGGTTTCCCGACACAGGAAAGGAACAGGCCGTAAAGGAGGAAGAGGTATGACATATACACTGCTTCCCGAACTTACGAGAGGATGCCTTCTTGCATTCGCTACCCTGATCCTTATCATATTCATCTATGACATTATCAGGATGCTGGATGCGGGAAGGAGGAACCGCTATCTGATATTGACCTGCCTGCTGGCAGCGGGGGCATTTGCGCTTTATCAGGGAATGGTCATGTACCAGCAGGAGGACCTTGCTTCCTTTGATATACCGGTATGGATCCTTGTTCCCGCTCTTCTGATCCTGCTTGTCTATTGCGCATATATGCAGTACAACATAGCCGTATGGCAAAGATCGAACATAACCGCAATGTCCGTTAAGGAAGCCTTTGACAGGCTTCCGACCGGCCTTGCCTATTATACGGGCGGCGGAGTTCCCGTTATGATAAATGAAGCCATGCAGGAACTTTCGCGAAGGGTATTCGGTGAGACTGTCATAGATGCGGGAGCATTCTGGGAAAAGATAAAATCATATGACACCGAAGCGGCGGTAAAGGATCCTGACAGCGCCATAGTAAGAGCGGGAGAAAAAATATACAGCATCAGGCAAAGAGTTCTGCAGCTTAGCGGAATCAGGGTGTTCGAACTGACGGCGTCCGATATAAGCAAGGAATATGAGCTTACGCGGGAGCTTGAGGAGAAACAGAATAAGGCAAGGGTGCTTAACAACCGGCTCAAGGCACTTATGAGAACTCTCGAATATGTATCCATGAACCGGGAACTGCTCAAGCTTAAAACCGCGCTCCATGACAATATCGGTCAGAGCATACTCATCGCAAAACGGTATCTGCACGCACCGGAAAGTGTGGACAGGAAACGGATGCTTGAATTCTGGCAGGATAACGTGAGCCATCTCATAAATGACGAGCCTGAGGAATGGGAGCTTCCCTATTATGTGATCTCGAAAGAGGCTGACCTTCTGGGTATCAGGCTTAATCTGATCGGAGAGCTCCCAAAAGAAAGAGAGCTGATACCGGTTGTGGATGCAGCAGTCTCGACTCAGATCAGCAATACGCTCAAGCACACGAACGGTACCGAGATAACGATCGCCGTGGCCGAGACAGAAGATCATTATGTTCTGAGCTTTACAAATGACGGAGATGCTCCGAAAGGCGAAATAGAGCCGCGGGGCGGTCTTGAAAACCTCCGCCGCAAAACAGAGGACGCGGGAGGCAGGATGGAGATCATATCTTCACCCGGGTTCATCCTTAAGATCACACTTCCGAAAGGAGGATACTATGCCGTATAAGGTTGTTATAGCGGAGGATTTCCGCATGATACGGGAGATATTCGAGAGCACGGTGGAAAGGGCGGAAGGATATACGCTTGCCGCGTCGTTCCCCACAGCGGTACAGGCGGTCAAATATCTGGAAAAGAATGACGCGGACCTTGTACTTATGGATGTGCTCATTCCCGGCAGTATGAGCGGTCTTGATGCCGCCGAAAAGATAAAGAGCCTGAAGCCTGATGTGAAGATCATCGTCGTGACATCCATGCCGGAGCTGTCCTATGAAAAAAAGGCAAGAGAGACAGGGATCGAAGGCTTCTGGCAGAAGGAGATCCAGGAGCAGCCGATCCTTGAGATCATGGACCGTGTCATGGCGGGAGAGACCGTATATCCGAGTGAACAGATCGAGGTTCCGATCGGAAATGCCGTCAGTACGGAATTTACGGACAGAGAAGCGGATGTCCTGAAAGAGCTGGTATCGGGCGCTTCAAACAAAGAGATCGCGCAAAAGCTTAATATGGGAGAATCGACTGTCAAAATGCACATCACCAATATGCTTCAGAAATCCGGCTATCACAGCCGTCTTGAGCTTGCGCTTATGGCAAGGCATTACGGGATCGCTATCAATGAAAAGGATCCGACAGTGACATAAGCCTGACAGACTTTAGACGTTTGGCGGTAGTGAGACGGAAGATCATAAGATATATTAAAAACGCAATCTATAGCCCGGAGCAGGGAAGAACGGGTATAACAACGAGGGAGGTAATCATGAACGTTTTAAAGAAGAAACTGATTACATTTGCGGTAACGATCGGAATGTTGGCCGGATCCTTTATGCCGGCAATACCTGCTGCAGCCCTGGAAACGGACCTTTCCGGGGAAGACAGTTTTACGTTTTCCGACGAGGCGGATTTCGAGGACGAAACCGTTTATGGTGAAGAGGGATCGGAACCTTTGATCGAAACCGCGGAAGAGATCGCGGAAGAGATCTCCGGGGAGTTCGACGGAGAGATCACGGAGGAGGATGATCTTTTCACAGAGGATGGAGAGCTTTTCGCGGAGGATAAGTCTGCTGACGCGGAAGGAGGGGCGGTTGAAAGCAGGGTACCCGATCCGGACGGGGCGCCCGTTTCGATTGTCATCGATGACGATCATTTTCCCGATTACCAGTTTAGAAGATACCTGAACGATAAATGGGACAAAGATGGTGACGGAATATTGAGTTCCACCGAAATAAGCGCCGTAAAAAAGATCGAGATCAAAGGAACAGGAGCTTCCGCATATAATGTCCACACCCTTAAGGGGATTGAATATTTCACGAGTCTTGAAGAACTGTCGGCAACCAACTGCAGCATTTACGGAACCGTTGATCTTCAGAAGAATACGAAGCTTTCAATACTGGATCTCTCCCAGAGCTCGGTGAAGAATATCCTCTATAAAGTGATACTTACAGGTACCTCCATCACAAGCATCAATGTGACCAATAACGGTTATCTTACGGACCTTGTCATGTCAGGAAAAGACAAATTACGGCTGGAGCATCTGTGGGCCAATAATACGGGACTGGACGGATTTCCGTATGATGAATGCAATAAGCTGGTGACATTGTGCTGCAAAGGACAGAATCTTAAGAGCCTGAAGATCACTTCCCCTAACCTTAGGCAACTTGACTGCTCAGGGAATAATCTGAAAACGCTGGACACCCGGAAAACAAAGGTTCTGGACGTGCTTTCCTGTAACGACAACAAACTGGAAAGTCTTCTTATAAACGGGGAGAACGTTAAGCTCAGTATTCTGGACTGTCACAACAACAGGATAACGGAGCTTACGATTCCTCATCCCGAAAAGATCACAAAACTGGATATCCGCAATAACAACATGTGCTTTATAAAGGGTGATTTTTATCCCGGCTGTGAATTTATTGCCGACACGATCCTTTTCGGCGGTAAAAACGTTCCCGATACAAGCAACGAATATGTCATCAAGGTGAGACCGAATGATGAAAAGGTAAAGCTTCCCGGGGATTTCAAGGAGAGCAGGGTTCTTGATCAGTTCCGCTCCGGGTCATCGTATAAAAAGACCGATTTCTATCTGGATCCGAAAACAGCTGAACCGTACCTTGCTATCAGAAGAAATATTAGCGGCCTGCCCATGTCGGTCGATTTCCGATACGCAATTGTTAACCCTAATGATAATGATGATGCGTTCGCCCCCTGTTTCCACATCCGCTTTGAACAGGATGATTATACGATCGCTCCCGATACAAATGCTTTCTGCTTTGCCAATGTCAGCTATCCTGTCCCCGGCACAAGAGTTGGCGATACGGGCAGACTGAAGAACATAAATCCGGAAACAGGTGAGGAAATCACAGATCCGAATTTCAGTTTATCGGTTCCCGTATGGGTAGAGGCAGATAATTACGAAGTCCTGAAGCCGGATGATACGTTTCGGTTCGGGCACCATTATGTACTGAAATTCATGCTGACACCCAAGGAGGGCTACCGGTTCGATGCCGCGAATCTTCCGCTCAATGCGAGGATCCGGTTCTATCTTGACAAGAACGATACTGCTCCCTTCTTTCATGCGGACTACAGATGCCTGGATTCCCAGGGACGGCTCTGGATCTATGCGTCGCCTCATAAAAGCGGTTTCATTCATGAGGACAACTTCTCTCCTACGGGAGAATACATCACGGAATATTTCAGCTATTATGCGGTGGACGAAACCCTTATGAAGATCCCGACTCTTGCCTCGGCAGCGGTTGTCCTGAAAGCCAAGGGAACGATCATCGTAAAGAATTACGCGATCAAGATGAGGAAGGATCCGGAGGCGGACCCGAAGCTCCCGGACTACTGGTGCAGGATCCCGACATCGAATAACGGTACAAACGCGGACTATCATTCGTTTGAAGAAGGGGAAGACGGAGAGCTTACCTTTACCAACCTGAAGACCGGTGAGTGGCATGATATCTATATCTCCACGGGAACGACCAAGAATCTGGCAAAGGAGGAAGAAGCAGCGGGCCGGCATTATCAAATGAGCATCTTTCTGCCGGATGATTATCATGTGTATTATAAGTATGACACGGTATTTAGGGAGCTTTCTTCCAGGAACGAGGATGCTGCCTTTGTGGCGGGCGGTATCCCGGAGCGCCCGGATTATCCGGAATGGGCGGACGCACTGGGATATGTTTTTGAGGGATATTATCTTGATGCAGCATTCAAAAAGCCTTATGAGTTTGATAAATCGCTAAGCGACCGCACGACCCTCTATGCCAAAATGAGTAAACCCGGTTCTGTCACCGTGACGTTTGACCTGAACGGAAAAACCGGCGAACCTCCCGCTCCGCAGACGGTGGTGAAGGGACAGACGATCAAAAAACCGGTGGAAGACCCCGTAGTATACCAGTATTACTTTGGAGGCTGGTATGTCAGCAGTACGGACTTCAGCGAGAAGAACCGGTTTAACTTCAACAGCCCCGTAAATGAGGACCTGACCCTCTATGCCCGCTGGCTCAATGGTCATGACGATATAAATAAAGTGACCTACCACTGGGGGGTGTGTGTGGACGGAGAATTCGAAAAGAAAGATATCCTATATATCGTGCATGGTGAATGCGCCCCCAGACCTGAGTTTAGTCCGGATTATACGAGTACTGACGGTGTAAAGCATATTTTCAGAGGCTGGAAAAAGAAAGCCGATGCCTCGAACATACTGTATGATTTCTCCGATCCGGTAACGTATAATCTTGACCTCGAAGCAATGTATTTTGCCCCGATAAGTGAAAAAGCGTTTGAGATCAACTTTGTTCCGAATGAAGAAGAAGGTTTCGTTTTCAATGATATCTCGAACCGCTACGAACAGAGATACCGGCATACGGCTGTAAAACCCGAGATCATAGTAACAGAGTCTTCTATCCCCCTGACCGCGGGAGTCGATTATACGATCAAATATACCAACAATAAAAATGTGAGCAAACCCGGAAAGCCTGCAACGGTCACCGTGACCGGAAAAGGCCGGTTCAAGGGTAAGGCTTCCATGCCCTTCTATATCATGCCTGTGGATATCGGAGCGGAAGAGAATTATGATCCGGACTATTTTGAAGATGAAGATCCGGATCTCGGTGAGGGTAAATGGAAAATCAAGATTCCCGAGATCACGGTGCAAAAGAATTCAAAGATCGAACCCGTGATCTATTATGGAAATGATTACAAGCTCGGAAAGAATGACTTTACCATCAGCAATACCGACAAAGTGAAATCCGACACCACCATTACCATTTTCGGAAAGGGCAATTTCACGGGAATGATCTCCGGGATCCCGGTAAAAGTCCTGTCCAAAAACGAGATGAAGGCAAAGACCCTGAAGGTCAGCCTGAATGCGAAAAAGCATGAATACGGCGGGCCGGGTGCGGAACAGACTTTGACCGTGACCACGGCAGGAGCTCCCGGTGAGCTCACCGTTAAGAATGCTGACGGGGAGATCCTGACGCAGGAGTATTTTTCGATCCATTATTTCAATAATCTTAAAGCGGGGAGCGCCACGGTCGTTATACAGGGGAAGGCCCCCTATACCGGCACCGTGAGGAAAACCTTTAAGATCGCTCCGGCAAAAAATGCTGAAATTGAAATGGAGTGGAAAAATTCCGTCGAACTGTCACCCGGGCAGGCAAAGGCCATACCGGTGACTTACAATGATATATGGGGCGAAGGGGTATTTTATAATGTCAAGGTAATTGCCTCCGGCGCGGACTTTAATGAGGAAGTTCTGTGTGAAGGAAGGGATTTCAGGATCAGTTATTCCAAAAACAGTACGGCAGGAACCGGAGAGTATAAGATGACCTTCCTCGGAAATTACAAAGGACATAAGGAAGTGAAGGGAAAATTTGACATTAAGCCCTTTAAGTATAATGCCGAGACTTTGGGCGATTTGGTTTATGTCCCGGATGTGATCTATAACGCGAAAAAAAGCAACAAGTCCGCACCCGTTGTTACTGTGGACGGCATCGGCCTCAGCAGCAAGGACTACACGGTGAAATACTACGACGGCGACACGGAGATCAGGAAGAAAAAGATCACCCTTACGGCGGAGGAGCAGTATAAGAAGATCACCGTGAAGATCACGGGCAGACGTAACCTTGAGACGGAGACACCTGTGGAAGGGTACTATTATATCAGAAAGATCCCTTCAGGTTCTGGACTTATCAATCTCAGCAAGGCAAAGATCGTCGGTAAGGGAACGAAAAAGGCGATCAAGTCGCAGACCTATACGGGCTATATGATCAGGCCCGAGATCGATGTCCTTATCAAAATCGGAAAGAAATGGGAGAAGGTGGATCCGTCCTGCTATACCGTAACCTACGCCAACTGTGTGGGCAAAGGGAATGCGAGCCTCTTCGTAACGGGCGTGGAAGGAAAAGCCGCCGGAAGTAAAACGGGCAAATTCAAGATCGTTTCCGCTTCCATGGCGAAGCTTTTCAATACACTGTTCGGAGGATGAAAGGCAAAGATCATTTAACTGCCGGGAAAAACCGGCTGACGGCAAAAGAAACCAGCCTGTGGTAGAAGTACCCTGCCGCAAGGGCAAGGAGAAAGAGGGCCGCAAAGAAAAGAGGGCCGTCAAAAGGCAGAGAGTTGCGGTACGCCGCCGCGGTTTCAAACAGAAAAAGATGAATGAGGAAGATCTCGAAACTGGATCTTCCCAATGCGGCAAAAAGCCTTGCAAACAGGGAGAAAAACCTGCTTTGCAGGGCTTTTTCCGAAAGATACGCAAGATCTGCCGAAAGCCCCGGCGCGATGAGGAAGAAGGGATACCACCAGAGCCCGTAATGCCATTTGTCAAACCGGTCCTGAAGGCGAAGGAAATAATAAAGCAGGGCAAATCCCGAAAGAGCCGCCAGATTGAGCACCGCCGGGAAGAGCGGACCGGAGAGAAAACGCCGGAGAGATTTTCCGTTTTCGGAGTCTGGGAGTTGGCCGCTCGGAGAATTAAGCTCTTCGGTAAGCCTGCCGAGGAACGCGCCGAGTACAAAAAGCGAAAGCCTGCTCATCGCGATGAGCAGCAGTCCGTGCATAAAAGCGATACTGACGGCAAAGGAGAATATGATCAGAAGGAAAGCACACAGGAGGGGCTTTTTACTCCTCTTAAGAAGCAGACAGATATAGGGAGCAAGCAGGTAGAAGAATACGATCGCGTCCACATACCAGTTAAACTGATTACCTGCGCCGTTCCACCAGCCGGTCATGGTCAGATTTCCGAAGATCTCGGTCATATAAAGCTGGTAGGTCACAAAGCGGATGAGCATCCAGATCAGGATAAAGGGGAGATAGGCAGGCAGCAGGCGTTTCAGCCTTTTTCCGAAAAACCGCAGGATATCGCCGTCCCGGTTCAGGGAAAACCAGCAGCCGAAACCGGAGAGCAGTATGAAAAGATCTACTCCGCCGTAGCCGGTATCCTGTAAAAACCCGAGCACCGGAAGTGAATTGTGGTCCGGCAGGTGATAGAACATGATCCACAGGATCGCGATCCCCATCACAAAGTCCCTGTTGTCCGACAGCCTCTTTCCCGTCTGAAATTCATTCATCTTCACTCACCACCGCCACCTTGATCCTGTCTTTGTAAGTACGCTCCACATAGCCCGAAGCCGTACGCCCGAGCTCCTCAAGCTCCCGCAGAGAAGCTTCGATATCGGATACGCTTTTCAGCTCGTATTTTCCGTCTTTCATATAGCCGCAGAGCAACCGGTTGATCTCCGGTGAAAAATGGAGACTGTCCGTATAATTCTTAAGGTCAGTCGAGATATCATTTGCATTCTGAAAATTGTAAAGATGCACATTGTCATATCGGATGAGTTCCGAAAAAGCCTGATATTCCATTTCAAGATAAGCATCCGTGTCTCCGTCCCGGTAAAGACTGTCCCACCAGAGTACGGAATAAGGGGGTACAAAGATATAGAATTCCGTTTCGGGATGAGAAGCGATCCTGTCCGTAAGGAGCGCGGTATTTGCCCGGCACAGCTCCAGATAGGTATCGGACGGTTTCATTTCGGCGGTCACGGGGCTCTGGATATAATGATAGAGCGCGGTATCCTCGTCGAAGGACTTCCATTGTGCCCAGTTGTAGGAGGCGCCTTCATCATAGTCCCCGATATACGAATTCGCCAGAAGATAGGGGATCTTCTCGAAAAGAACGGCCTTATTCCAGAGATATTTCACATCATTCGCGGGATTTTTGTCATAAAGGAACATGGGGGCACCCACGGATTCAAAGGTGGTTCCCTCCGGATCCGCTACCAGTGAGGAGGGGTCAAGATTGAAGAAGACATAGCGGAGTGTATGCTTTTCAAATGCCCGGTCAAGGTAATAGCAAAGGTCCGCCGTGGCGCCGTAGGAGCGGATTGCCTTTACGCTCCTGCAGCCAAAGGCTTCATCATACCAGCGGTTGTTATTATTCTCCGCGACGGAAGATCCCGCGATCACCGCGTCATAATCAAAATGATCGAGGGTTCCCGGCACCTGGTATTCCTTGTCGGAAAGCACGGCCTTAAGGCCGGGAAGCGGCTTGTGATAATGGTAGAACGGATCAAAAAGGATGACGGTGGCAGCACAGAGTATGAGCAGCAAAGCCGCCGTAAGGAAGAACCGTTTTATGAAATTGGAAGCATTCTCATTTTTTTCCATATACCGGAAACCCGCTAAAAGTTGAAGTAGATAAAGGTGCTTACCTGTTCAAAGGAAATTACGCACCAGACAAAGAGCACTGCTGCCCAAAGCACCGTTTTTCCGGAAAGCTTCGCGTTAAGGGCGATGGTCCTCGCATTTTTCCCGCGGATCAGGAGGGCACTTATGAGAAGGACCAGAAGAAAGATCCCCAGATTCAGATAATTGCCGTACTGAGGAAGTTTCAGGTCAAACAGTTTGGTCAGAGGATAAAACTCCGGCACGGACAGCTTATCCACCATTTTATAAAGGTGGCCGGTGACCGTGAAGGAGAAGAGATTCTTAAACAGCGTAAATGCGGTTTTTAAGGAATCGCTCCCGAAAAAAAGAAGGGAGAGATTAAAGAAGGAAAAGGTAAGGAACCTGCCGAGAGGGCGGGGAATACACAGTTTCGGCCGGATCTTCCCATCCTCGCTTTCCGCTCCGACAAGTCCCAGATTGTCCCATACCACAAGAAGTCCCTGCATGGTCCCCCAGGCGATGTAGGTCCAGTTCGCGCCGTGCCAGATCCCGCTGAGGAAAAAAACGAGGAAAATGTTAAAAAGCGTTCTCGCCCGGCCTTTTTTTGAACCTCCGAGCGGAATGTAGACATACCGGACGAAAAATCGGGAGAGGGTGATATGCCACCTCTGCCAGAGATCCCTTACGGTACAGGCCTTATAGGGAGAGTCGAAGTTTACCGGAAGATCGATATGGAAAAGGAGGCCGAGGCCGATGGCCATATCCGAATATCCGCTGAAATCAAAATAGATCTGGAACGTATAGGCCAGCATCATAAGCAGCGTTGAGACGGAATCAAGGAGAAGAGCGTTGGAAAAACCGTAATTCACGACCTGGGCAAGCACATCCGCAAGCAGGACTTTTTTGCCGAGTCCCAGCGTAAAGAGAATGATACCCCGGGAAAAGGATTCGGGATCGATCTTCTTCCTTTCGATGTCCCGGAACTGGGGAAGGAGCTCGCTGTGGAGCACGATGGGTCCCGCGACCAGCTGGGGGAAAAAGGTCACAAAGGTCAGATAGTCGATGAAAGGGCAGTGCTCCGCCTGTCCCCTTGCCCGGTCTATGACGAAGGACAGCTGCTGGAAGGTAAAGAAACTGATCCCGAGAGGCAGCAGGATATGCCGCAGCGCAAAATCCTGCCGGAAAAGGGCGTTCACGTTCTCGATAAAGAAGTCAAAGTACTTGAAATAAAAGAAAAGCCCGAGATTGAAGATGAGACCGGCGGCAAGAGCGAGACGGGAAACCGGCTTTTTTTGCCCGCTTTCCGCTGAGGAAGACCGTTCGGATGCGCGTTCTGTAAGGAAACTGATCCCGTAGTTCAGAAGGATCGAACAGAGGATGATCCAGAGGTAGACGGGATTGAAATAAGCGTAAAACCAGAGGGACATCAGCGAAAGGAAAAGCTTCGCGCCCCGGTATTTCCGGAAGCGGTTCAGGCCGAAGTACCCGAAAAGGGCAAGCGGCAAAAATATAAAGATAAAGAGATAGGAGTTAAAAAGCACGCGGTCAATCCTTCGCGACCAGGGTCCGGATCAGTTCCGTGATCTTCCGGTTCGCATTGCTCTGTACGGACTTGCTCATGTTTTCTATATAGGTCTGACGGGTGAAGTAAAGCTCCGTTACGCGCTCGACCAGGGACTCCGGGGTCATATCCTTTTCACTCAGTACCGCCGAGTAGCCCTGTGATTCGAAGGAAGCCGCATTCAGGATCTGATCCCCCCGGGATCCTTTGGAGAGCGGGATCAGAAGATTCGGCTTCTTCAGGGCCAGAAGTTCACAGATGGAATTGGCGCCGGCCCTTGAGATCACGAGATCCGTTATCGCGAAAAGATGCCGGAGATCATCGGTCACATATTCAAACTGGATATATCCGGGCGTATTGACGATGCTTTCATCCAGCTTGCCCCTGCCGCAAAGATGAACGATCTGGAAGTCCTTAAGAAGGACGGGAAGCGCTTTTCGTACGACTTCATTGATCGCGGCAGCACCGAGGCTCCCACCGATCACCAGGATCACGGGCTTGTTCGGCTGGAAATGGCAGAGTTCAAAGCCTCTTTCGGGATCTCCTTTCAGGATCTCATCGCGGATCGGAGAACCGGTGAGAACCGCCTTATCCTCAGGGAGCACCTTGACGGTCTCGGGGAAATTGCAGCAGATCTTCTCCGCGTAGGGGAGACAGAGTTTATTTGCGAGTCCCGGAGTCATATCCGATTCATGAAGGATCACGGGCACATGGCATTTCTTTGCGGCCACCGCCACGGGAAGTCCCACATAGCCGCCCTTTGAAAATACGATATCGGGTTTGAATTCGCGGATGATCTTTTTTGCCTGACTGATCCCGTTTACGACACGGAAGGGGTCGGTCAGATTTTTGAGGGACAGATATCTTCTCAGCTTTCCCGTGGAAATCTCATGAAACGGGATACCCGCTTCGGGGATGAGCCTGCTTTCGATGGAATCCCTGGATCCGATGTAGGCAACGTCGAATCCGGCCTCTTTCAGATAAGGGAGCAGAGCCAGGTTCGGGGTGATGTGGCCGGCCGTTCCGCCGCCGGTCAGGATGATCTTTTTCATACGCTTGATCTCCTGTTCTTTATCATATTCTTATTCTTTCTTAACTTTGCCATTATAGCACATACTTCAGGGAAATACTATTGTTGAATAAGGTACGGAATGATATAATTGCGTTGTTATGAAGAAACGGGGAAGCCCGTGAAGCAAGAATGGAGGAATGAATATGATCTGTCCGAAATGTGGTGCGCAAAGCGCCGATGGAACAACCTACTGCCCCAGCTGCGGTGTGAATATGGTCGCGGCTTCGCAGAATCCCGATCCGGATGACTTCCGCGTCGGCTTTGAGGACCCGGCACCGGCTCCCGAGCCTGCTCCGGCACCTGCGCAGAACACCTACGATCAGAATACTTACAGTCAGAACACCTATAGCCAGAATACTTACAGCCAGCCTTCCTATGATCAGGCACCGCCTGTTACGCCTCCGGGAAGCGGCGCGGGGATCATGCCCAGGAATATCGCGGTGGCGATCATCCTTTCGATCGTTACCTGCGGGATCTACGGGATCTACTGGTTCATCGTTCTTACGAACGAGGCCAATCAGCTTTCCGGCCATCCGGATGATACCTCCGGCGGCATCGCGTTTCTGCTGACTCTGGTTACCTGCGGGATCTACGGCTGGTTCTGGGCCGCGAAGATGGGAGAAAAGACGGATATCATCAAGGGAAATCCTGCCGGAAGCTCCAATGTGCTCTTCATCCTCCTGCAGATCTTCGGTCTCGGGATCGTGAACTACGCTCTGGCTCAGGATGCGATTAATAAAGCGGTATCCTGATCATCTGAAGGAATGAAAACCGGCAGCCCCTTCCCGGGGGGAGCCGGTTTTCTTGTTTGTTAAGAAAGCGCCGGGGCGGCGGAGGAAAGTTGGAATACGGAAGGAGTCTTCAAAAGATCGGGGTGTTCGGCGGAACCTTTGACCCCTTTCATAACGGACATCTGGCTATGGCAAAAGAAGCCGTCCGGGAGCTTTCGCTTGACAGGCTTCTGGTGATCCCTGCCGGAAACCCTTATCTGAAGGGAAGGATCTCGCCCTACGGGATCCGGTTTGAGATGGCGGATGCGGCATTAAGGACGCTTTCGGATCCGCGCTATGAGATCAGCGATCTTGAGGCGGATGAGGAAAAGCCAACCTATACGTATCTTACGCTTCAAAAGCTCCATAAAGAATATCCGGAAAGCAGGCTTTTCTTTATCTGCGGAAGGGATGTTTTCAACGGGATTCGGAACTGGAGATCCCCGGACAGGATCCTTAAGGAGGCGGCTTTAGCCGTTTTCCGGAGGGAAGGCTCCGGGAAGGAAGGTCTGCCTCCGGAGGAAGATCTCAAAAAAGAAGCGGAGGGGCTGAAAGAGATCTTTGAGGGGGCAAGCTGCGTGTTCCTTGACTCCGTGATCCCACCGGTCTCATCCACCATGATCCGGGATATGATATCGGGGGGAAAGGACATTTCCGGTCTTGTTCCGGAAGGCGTGGAAAGGATCATCCGAAAGAAGGGACTTTACCGGTAAAAGATTACGGAACCATCACAGAGAAAGGCGGGTCATCATATGGATCAGATCATTACGAGTCTTCTGGAAACGGATACCTACAAATTTTCCATGGGACAGGCTATCTACCATCAGTTTCCGAGCTATACCACCACCTGGTCGTTCAGATGCCGGAATGAGGATGTGCGCTTTACGAAAGCCATGGTGGATGAGATCGCAAACCAGCTCCGGCTGTACTGCAGGCTGCGTTTCACGGAGGATGAACTTCATTATCTGAAGAGGATCAAGTGGTTCAAACATTCCTATATCGATTTCTTAAGGCTCTGGCACCCGAGGTTTGAGGACTTCAAGATCACGACGGACGGGCCTTCGGGACTTTCGATCGAAACGAAGGGAACCTGGCTGAACACTTCCATGTATGAGATCCCGACCCTTGCCATCGTGAACGAGGTCTATTTCCGGATGCAGTACGATTATGACGAACTGATGGAAAGCTTCCGGGAAAAGCTCAATGAGAAGGTAAAGCGCCTCAAAACGGGAGAACTGAATATCGGCGCCTTCAGCGAATTCGGCCTTCGCCGCCGGCTCTCCGCACAGGCGCAGGATCTTGCCGTTTCCGCGCTTTCGGAAGCTCAGTTTCCCGATTCGGTCTTTGTCGGGACATCGAATGTCTACCTTGCGAGAAAATACGGAGTAACGCCCGTCGGCACGATGGCCCATGAATGGATCATGTGCATCGGGCAGGGCAATCATAAGCACAATCCTGCCTATTCGAACTGGTTCGCGCTCGATCACTGGGTAAAGGAGTACGGGATCCTGAACGGGACGGCCCTTACCGACGCGATCACGACGGACTGCTTCTTAAGGGACTTTCAGCTGACCTTCGCGACACTCTTTTCCGGAGTGCGGCATGACAGCGGGGATCCCTACGAATGGGGCGACAAGATGATCATGCACTATAAGAGCCTCGGGATCGATCCCCGGACCAAGACCCTGCTTTTTTCCGACAGCCTTGACTTTGACAGGGCGGACAGGATCCGCGCCTACTTCAAAGACCGTGCGAAGGTGGCTTTCGGGATCGGGACCTACATCGCGAACGATACCTCTGTCGAGCCTCTTAACATCGTGATGAAGACGACGGCCTGCAACGGACAGGATGTGGCGAAGATCTCCGATACGGAAGGCAAGGGAATGTGCAAGAATCCGGATTATATCAAATATCTCCGGCGCTGCATCGACTGGAGAATGAAGAACGAGAACGGAGAGTGAACATCGGAGGGCGGTGACTAAAGATGGACGGGAAAAAGAGGACTGAGAGCGGATTTGACGCGAAAAGGGAGATCGACCGCATAACGGAGTGGATCCGGGAATGGTTTTCGGAAAACGGACCGGAGGCGAATGCCGTGATCGGGATCTCCGGAGGGAAGGATTCCTCCGTCTGCGCCGCTCTGCTTATAAGGGCACTCGGATCCGGGCGGGTACTGGGAGTTCTTATGCCGGATAAGGAGCAGGCGGATATCGCGGATTCCCATATGATCGCGGAGTACCTCGGATTAAGGCATGTGACCGTGAATATCGGAGCGGCGACCGCCGCTTTGACGGCGACCCTTTCGGAGCAGTTTACGCTTTCAAAGGACAGCCGGATCAATCTTCCCCCCAGGATCCGGATGACGACGCTCTACGCGATCGCTCAGAGTATTCCCGGCGGCGGAAGGGTGGCAAATACCTGTAATCTTTCCGAAGATTATATCGGATATTCGACAAAATACGGGGATGCGGCCGGAGATTTCGGAATTCTGGCGGATTATACGGTAAAAGAGGTCCTGATGATCGGGGAGGAACTCGGCCTTCCGGGATCCCTTGTACACAAGACTCCTTCCGACGGGCTCTCCGGTCTGTCCGATGAGGATAAGATCGGATTTACCTACGCGGCCCTTGACCGCTACATCCGGGAGGGAATCTGTGAGGATGAGAGCATCCGCGAAAAGATCGACCGGATGCACAGGCTAAACGAGCATAAACTGAAGCCGATCCCGCATCCATCCCGTAACTGAAGAGGGACAGAGATTGAAAAAGAGGCGGTTTCATCATAAAATGAGAAGGAACATTACACGGAGCATCCGTGTTCATAAAAAGCAAAGAAAAGAGGTTGATCATGAGTAAAGTAACATTTGACTATTCAAAAGCAGCATGTTTTGTCGGCGATCATGAGATCGCGAACATGAAGGAACAGGCCCTGAAAGCGAAGGAGACGCTGGTAAACAGGACCGGAGCGGGCAACGATTTCCTCGGCTGGATCGACCTTCCCGTAAATTATGACAGGGAAGAGTTCGCAAGGATCAAAAAGGCGGCGGAAAAGATCAGGTCCGATTCCGAAGTGCTCCTGGTGATCGGCATCGGAGGCTCTTATCTGGGAGCAAGAGCTGCGATCGAATTTCTGCGCCACAGCTTTTACAACGTTGTATCAAAGGAGATCCGGAAAACTCCGGAGATCTATTTCGTCGGAAATTCCATTTCTTCCACCTATATCCGGCATCTGATGGACGTGATCGGCGACCGTGACTTCTCGATCAATATGATCAGCAAGTCGGGCACCACCACCGAGCCTGCCATTGCCTTCCGTGTATTCAAGAAGATGCTGGAGGAAAAATACGGAAAAGAAGAGGCGGCTAAGCGAATCTACGCAACCACCGACCGCGTGAAGGGATCCCTGAAGAACCTTGCCACGGCGGAAGGATATGAGAGCTTCGTTGTTCCCGATGACGTGGGCGGCAGATTCTCCGTTCTTACCGCGGTAGGCCTGCTCCCCATCGCGGTATCCGGCGCGGATATCGACAAACTGATGGAAGGCGCGGCGGACGGCCGTGAAAAGGCATTGAATTCCGCCTATGAGGAAAACGACGCACTGCTCTATGCGGTTCTTCGGAACATCCTTCTTCGCAAGGGAAAGCAGATCGAGATCCTCGCGAACTATGAGCCGGCAGTGCATTATGTATCCGAATGGTGGAAGCAGCTTTACGGAGAGTCCGAAGGCAAGGACCAGAAGGGGATCTTCCCGTCATCCGTGGATCTTACGACGGATCTTCATTCCATGGGCCAGTTCATTCAGGATGGCAGCAGGAACCTTTTTGAGACCGTGATCAATATCGAGACTTCCAGAGAGGAGATCCTTCTTTCGGAAGAGCCCACCGACCTTGACGGACTGAATTATCTGGCCGGCAAGAGCGTGGATTTCGTCAATAAATCCGCGATGAACGGAACGATCCTGGCACATACGGACGGACAGGTACCGAATCTGAAGATCGATGTGCCCGAAGTCAGCGAGTTCTTCCTCGGACAGCTCTTCTATTTCTTTGAGTTTGCCTGCGGCGTAAGCGGCTATCTCCTCGGAGTGAACCCCTTCAACCAGCCCGGCGTGGAAAGCTACAAGAAGAATATGTTCGCCCTGCTCGGAAAGCCCGGCTACGAGGCTCAGCGCGAAGAACTGCTTAAGAGACTGTAAGGAGAGGGGATATCGTTATGGCTGATACGGAAAACAGACCCATCACGGCGGACGGGATCGATCCGCAGATGATAGATCAGATGAAAGACGAGGATCTGAAGATCCTCGCGCATATGCTCCTTGACATCCGTGACAATGAGCGAAAGGAGATGAGATATGCAAGAAGGCAGAGCAGGGTAGCACTTGTGATCTCCCTCGCCTGCCTGGCCATCGTGATCCTGATCGGATTTGCGGTATTCCGGGTGATCCCGAAGGCCGTGGAGCTCATCGACAACGCGAACGGGATCGTAAAGGATGCCGAAACAACGCTGGCAGATGCCTCCGGCATTCTGGAAAATCTGGACAAGGTAACGGATGAACTTGCAAAGCAGGATATCGGAGGACTCTTTAAGAATGTGGACGCTCTGGTGATCCAGAGCCAGACCAGCATCAATGATGCGATGTCAAAAGTGACCGCGATCGATATTGACGGCCTGAATAAGGCGATCCGGGATCTGCAGGCAATTGTTGAGCCCCTGGCCCGGCTCTTCGGGCATTAGAAGGGACGGTGCGCATGACAGATACCTATTACCTGATCGACTATGAAAACGTGGGAACCAACGGACTTTCCGGCTGTGACCGCCTGAAGGACCGGGACCACATCTATCTTTTCTATACGGACAACGCGAAGAATACGAGCCTCGATATCTTCCATGACCATGGCGGCGCGGAACTGATCGTGAACAAGGTATCCGCCGGCAAACAGTCCGCGGATATGCATATCATCTCCTTTCTGGGATTTCTGATCGGCCTTCACGGACAGGACGGAAGTTATGTGATCATCAGCAACGACACGGATTTCGACAAGGTACTCCGTTACTGGAAAGACTCGAGGAACGTATCCGTAAAAAGGGCAAGATCCATCAAATATATCCTGAACGGAAAGCAGGCGGATCTTCGTGCGGGCGATGTAAAGAAAACAAGCGCGAAGGCTTCGGAAAAGACAAAGAGCGAGGATACGGCAGCGGCGAAAGAATCTGCCGGGAAAAAGACGGCCGCGGCGAAGGAACCTGCCGGGAAAAAAGCTGCAACGGGAAGCAAACGGACGAAAGCGACTCAGGATTCCGCAAAGGACCTTCCGAAGCCCGCGGGAAACGTGGATGAAGAGCTTAAGAGCGCGCTTTCCGAGGCTGACTTTGAGGAAGTCGTGATCGATGAAGTGACGGCTTTTGTGAAATCCCATTACGGGGAGGACGAATTCCTGACGAAGATTCATAACGACCTTCGGAAGAAATATGACAATTATCTCGATGTCTATGAGATCATCAAGCCGATCCTGAACCGGCAGCAGGAAAAGACGGCCGTTACGCCCGCGGAAGAAGCTCCGGCTGCGAAGTCCGAAGAGACCGCGAAGAAGGCCGCCGGAAGAAGAAAAACCGTGAAGAAGCCCGCGGATGCGAAGGATACGGCTAAGGAAAAAGAAGAGAAGCCGTCCGCACCCGAAGAAAAGAAAACAAGAACGGGAAAGTCCTCCGCGGATAAGGGCGCTGCGAAGACCGCTCTTAACAATGAGATCCAGAAGACCTTAAGCAAGGCCGGGATCGAGGCGGAGATCAGTAATGAAGTAGCCGCGATGGTGGTAAAGAACATCAACGAAAAGGCCGGGAAGCAGACGATCTACCGGACGATCATTTCAAAATACGGACGGACAAAGGGGCTTGCCGTATATAAGGAGATCAAGGACCGCCTGAGCTGAAAGGGCGCGTAACGGAAACAGATTTGGAACAATAAGAAGGAGACATTGAAAATGGCGAGTGAAATCCGTGACATCAATCTGGCGGAGTCGGGAGAAAGAAAGATCGAATGGGTCGAGAGAAACTGCGATCTTTTAAGAACGCTGAGGGATGAATTTGCGAAAACGAAGCCCTTTGCCGGGAAAAAGATCGCGCTTTCCGTTCATCTGGAAGCAAAAACGGCGTTTCTCTGCCTGGTGCTCAATGCCGGCGGGGCCGAAATGTATGTGACGGGCTCCAACCCGCTTTCCACACAGGATGATGTGGCGGCGGCTCTCGTAAAGGCGGGACTCGAGGTTCATGCCTGGTACGGAGCGACGGCCGGGGAATATGAGACGCATATCCGGCATACACTGGAGGCGGGACCGAACATCATCATCGATGACGGCGGAGATCTCGTGAACATGGTTCATAACGAAATGCCGGAACTCATACCCGGGATCATCGGAGGCTGTGAGGAAACAACGACCGGCATCATCCGGCTGGAGGCGATGAACGCCGCCGGAAAACTGGCTTTCCCAATGGTACGTGTGAACAATGCGGACTGCAAACACCTTTTCGACAACCGCTACGGAACGGGCCAGTCGGTCTGGGACGGGATAAACCGGACTACGAATCTGATCGTTGCGGGAAAGATCGTGGTCGTAGCAGGCTACGGCTGGTGCGGAAAAGGAACCGCGATGCGGGCCAAGGGCCTCGGAGCGCGCGTGATCGTGACGGAGATCGACCCGGTGAAAGCCATCGAGGCGGTGATGGACGGCTTTGACGTAATGCCGATGAACGAAGCGGCGAAGGTCGGAGACTTCTTCGTGACGGTAACGGGCTGTGACGGTGTCATCGACAAGGAAGATTTCGCGGTGATGAAAGAGGGCGCTGTCCTCTGCAACGCCGGACACTTCGACTGTGAAGTCGATATGGCCTGGCTGAAGGCGAACGCGGTTGAAATGAGGGAGCAGAGAAAGAATATCATGGGCTACAAACTTCCCACCGGGCAGTGGATCTTCGTGCTCGCGGAAGGAAGACTTGTGAACCTTGCGGCGGGTGACGGCCACCCGGCCGAGATCATGGACATGAGCTTCGCGATCCAGGCACTGTCCGCGAAATATCTCGTGGAGCACGGAAGCGAGCTGAAGGAAAAACTGATCGATGTTCCGAGAGAGGTTGACCGGGATGTGGCATACCGGAAACTGAAATTCCTCGGCAAGGAGATCGATGTCCTGACTCCGGAGCAGGAAAAGTATCTGCACTCATATAATCTGGACTGATAAAGACGTAAGGGAAGGAGTTGCCCGGATGATCCTTGGCGCGCTGGAAGCCGGCGGAACGAAAATGGTCTGCGCGGTTGGAAATGAAAAAGGTGAGATCTTTGATCAGGTTTCGATCCCCACGACCGATCCCGGGGAGACGATCCCGAAGATCCTTGCATATTTTGCCGATAAAGATCCGGAAGCCCTGGGAGTGGCATCCTTCGGCCCGATCGATCCGGATCCGGAGTCGGAAACCTATGGCTACATCCTGTCGACACCTAAGATTTCCTGGCAGAATTACGATCTTCTCGGGAATCTTAAAAAGAGCCTCGGTATTCCGATGGGCTTTGATACGGATGTGAACGGCTCGCTCCTCGGAGAGGTGACTTACGGAAGCGCGAAGGGTCTTTCGGATGCCGTATATATCACCATCGGAACCGGAATAGGCGGCGGCGTGATGTCCGGCGGAAAACTGCTCCACGGAATGCTTCACTCCGAACTGGGCCATATCCGGCTGACACCCCGTCCCGATGATACCTACCGGGGGAAGTGCCCCTTCCACGGAACCTGCTTTGAAGGACTGGCAGCAGGCCCTGCCATTGAAGAGCGCTGGGGAAGGAAAGCCTTTGAACTTGCGGACCGGGATGAGGTCTGGGAACTGGAAGCATATTATATAGCACAGGCCCTTTCGGATCTGATCCTTATCCTTTCTCCGAAAAAGATCATCCTCGGAGGAGGCGTGATGCATCAGGAACAGCTTTTTCCGCTCATCCGGAAAAAGGTAAAAGAAGAACTTAACGGATATCTGGATACGGCGCTTTTAAGGGATATGGATCATTATATCGTACCCTCGGCGCTTAATGACAATCAGGGGATCTTAGGCTGCTTAAAACTTGCGTTTGATGCCCGAACCACGCTTCCTTTGCCGAACCGGTCATTGATCTCATCCAGCGCGGAATCAAGTTTTTCGAGTTTCTCATAATCCGTGGTATCAAAAAGCGACAATTGGCGTCCCGCATCCGGGGACGCTATTTTTGTGGTCTGAACACCGACGAGGCGGATGGGCCGGCCGTCCCATATTTCCTGAAAGAGGCGGCAGACCTTTTCATAAAGTTCGCTCGTGATGTTCGTCGGGGCGGTCATGGTCACCTGATGGGAAGCCCTTGAGAAATCGGCATATTTCAGGATCACTCCGACCGTTTCGATCCGGACGCCGTCATGACGAAGACGGGAGGCGACCTTTTCGGTGAGTTCCCGGAGGATCTCACGGGCTTCTCCGGGATCCGTGATGTTGTATGGCGTGGTCGTCTCGTTGGAATAGCCTTTCGCGTCCGGACGGATGCTTTCCACCTCGCTTTCGTCGATCCCGTTCGCGCTCTGCCACAACCCTTCTCCTGCTTTTCCGAGGATCCTCTTCAGGGTATTCCGGTCATAATGCGCGAGATCGCCGATGGTCCGGATCCCGAGAGAGTGAAGCTTCGATGCGGTATTTTTCCCAACGAAAAAGAGATCCCCGACGGGAAGCGGCCACATCTTCGACGGGATCTCGCTCTGAAAGAGCGTATGGGTACGGTCCGGCTTTTGGAAATCCGAGGCCATTTTGGCACAGAGCTTGCAGTTCGCGACACCGACATTTACCGTGAAGCCGAGTTCCCGACGGATCTGTTCGCGGATACGGTCTGCCGCTTCGGCAGGCTTTCCGAACAGAAGCTCCGTGCCGGTCATGTCGACGAAGGCTTCGTCAATGCTGAACTGTTCTACTTTTTCGGAGTATTGTTTCAGGATCGCGATGAATTTCGCGGAATATCCGTGATAGAGACTGTGATGGGGAGGAATGATCTTAAGTCCCGGGCATTTCCGCAGGGCATTCACGATCGGCTCGCCGGTCGTTACCCCGTAGGGCTTCGTCAGGATCGACTTCGCAAGTATGATCCCGTGCCGCCGCTCGATATCCCCGCCGACTGCCGCAAGTTCTTCGCGGTAATCTTCGGTTCCGCCGTTCTTCAGGTTTTCACACGCCTCCCAGGATAAAAACGCGCTGTTGACATCGATGTGAAAGATGATCCGCTCCATGAATCAAGTATCGAACATGTGTTCATGAATGTCAAGAGGGATCTTCCGGATCCACCGTATCTTTCCGGTAAAGAAGGAAATACGCTCCGAAGAATGTCAGGGCTCCGAATACGGCAACAAAGATGTTAAGCCCCCATTGGGAAAGAGGAAGGGCTTCCTTCATATAAAGCGCGGCTGTCATGTCCGTAAGGGTATGAAGCAGGATCGCCAAAGGATAGAGCCAGAATTTCTTCCGCTCTTTGCAGGCATAGAAAACGAGGATTGAAGCTCCGACATGAAACAGAAACGCGAAGATCCGTTCAAACACACCGATACCGAGATCGGATAAGGAAAATGTAGCAAGCTGCGCTGCGACCGCATAGGCTTGGTCTGCCTGCTCCGGTGCCAGCGCCTTCGCCTGTTCGACGACAGCCTCAAATGCACCGCTGTTGATCATAAAGGCATAGGAAATGTTGCTGATGTAGGTGAGTCCCAGGATCAGCATCACCTCGAAGCCTCCGTGCCCGATCCCGTAGGAGACGGAAGTCTCTCGGTTTTTCCGTTTTCCGAGCACGGTCTTAAACGCGATGAGCCTTCCAGTTTCTTCAAACACCCCCGGGAAAAGCCCCACGAGAAAAGCCCAGAGGATGGGCCGCGCGTTAATGAAACGGGCGGCGGCATGATCCGGAAGGCCCATCTGTGTCGGGAAGACCAGAACGTTCTGGATCGGTTTTTCGAGGATGAGCGCAAAGAGGAGAAAGGTCACCGCTCCGACCAGGATCGTCGAAAAGCGCTCCTTTTTCACGAGCTTCCAGATGATCGCGATGATCAACGGAACGATCAGAAACAGGCACAGGCCGATGATCATCAAAGTCAGCTGCTGAGTTCCTACTTTTTCGAATTCCATATGCGTTCACCTCCGTTTTTCCAATTATATCGCATATTTATCATTACTGTCACAACGACTTTTTCAGTCCGTAGTTTTTCAGAAATTCCGGGACAGCTAATTCTTTCGCCTGTACGGAAGCTCTGGCAGGTGCAGTCTGAATTATATTGATACGTTTCGGAGGATCCGGCTTTATGGAAACGGAAGGCCGGGTTATGGCGGACTGCTTGCTGCCAACGCATATCGGTTTTGAAGGATGCTCTTTAAGCCCCGTAGCGATAAGAGTCACGATGGAAGTATTATCGGTGCTTTTTTCTTCATCGGTCACCGTACCCCATATGATCTGTACTTCGGGACCCGCCAGATCTTTTACATACTGTATCGCCTCATTGACCTCTTTCATTTTCACACGTCCGGCGGTATTGATCAGGATGTTTTTTGCATTTGTGATATCGGTAGTAAGAAGAGGGGCTGCGATCGCATCTTTAACGGCCTCAATGAGAGGCTTGGATTCATTGGCAATGCCGATTCCGAGATGACCGATCCCTTTATCTTTGAGTGTTGTTCGGATGTCATTGAAATCAATATTAACAATCCCTTTGTTGAAAATGATATTCGTAACGCCCTCTATGGTATGTTTCAGTACATTATCCGCCATCAGAAACGCATCCTCGAGGTCAAGATCCTTATCTGAGATTTCCAGAAGTCTGTCATTCGGAACAACGAGAAGAGTGTCTACGGCATGTAGAAGATTGTTGAGTCCATCAGAAGCCGAAAGTACTCTGGACGGACCTTCAAAAGAAAACGGCAGTGTCACGACTGCGATCGTGAGGATCCCGGCTTCTTTGCAAAGTTTAGCTATGATGGGGATTGCTCCGGTACCCGTTCCTCCGCCGAGACCGCAGGTCAATATAACCATATCTGCATCCGACAGCAATTCCTTGATGTCATTTTTGCTTTCTTCAGCGGCAGCTTCCCCGATCATCGGATCGGCACCCGCTCCGTTTCCTCCGGTCAGTTTGGCGCCGATCTGAAGCGTAGTTTCGGCTTTACATTCCGTTAAAACCTGATTATCCGTATTGATCGCGATGTATTTTACATTTCGATTATCGTTTTTGATCATACGATCGACGGCATTATTTCCGGCTCCACCTATTCCGACAATGCAGATACTCGGTTTGTTATTTTGTGAATTTACGATTTTTGCTTCTAACATCTCAGAACCTCCTTAGCATAAATGCATTTCGATGTTCGCATAAATGCGAATCCAGTTTGAAGATAACATTTTCCGGTTGTTCTCGTCAACAGTATATTTGCAAAAATGCAAAAATCATTTGCAAATATGCGACCAGTGTGATAATCTGATATCAGATTCTGACGGGAGGCGCTATATGAAAATCGGTGAACGGATAAAGGAAATCAGAAGAGTCCGAGGCATGTCAGTGGAAGAAGTTGCAGGGAAACTTGGTGTTTCCGTATCTACATTATACCGGTATGAGAATTCTTCGATCAGCAAGATCCCGATCGATGTGATCGACAGGCTGTGCGCTGTGTTCGGCATTACGGCAGGTGAGCTGATGGGAAATAATGAACAGGGAAACAGCGAAGAATTGCCATCTTCCTTTGTTAATGCTGAACAGGCCATGGCATTTATGCTGAAAATGCCGGTTCTTGCAGCTTACGGCGGCTATGATATTGAATCCATGGATGACAGGACGATCGTTGAATTTGCAAATGAGATTCTTTCCCAGCTCAGGCTGGTAAGCTATAAATATAGGAATCAAGAGCGGCCATGAGTAATCTTCGGACAAAAGAAATTATCTCCTTTGCCAAAGGACTTCGAAAGAACTGGGGAAGCGATCCTATAAAGATCGCGGAACGTTTTGGCCTAAAGATCGTGTTCCGGCCGGGAAACAGGCTTTCTGCTTATACGATCAAACTGGATAATTATCCGACGATCATCTCTGTTTCAGGGTGTGATGATCATGTCGGAAGACAAGTTCTTTGTGCGCATGAACTGGGACATGCCCTTCTTCATGACTCCGGAGTCAATCGGTTTGAAGGGACTTACAGGACGATCGCAGATGATACGGAGTACGAAGCGAATCTCTTTGCGGTCGCGCTTCTTTTTGATGAGAATGATTTCAATATATCTCTGTCGAGCATGAGTAATTATGTCTTGAAAGGAATTCTGGATTACAATCTTGGATTTTCATCGTTTACTTGAATAAAAGTATAAAAAGGTATAAAATTTTCAAAAAAGTATAAAAAGGTATAAAGCAAACAAGAAAGTATAAACCGAGGAAATGATACATGCAAAATCCGTTTACAACGACTTTCAGTAAAATACCGGACAGTACTTATATCGCAACGGATCAGGCATCTGCCATAGTCGAAAACTTCAGCTTTGATCAGCCTTCGGAATCCGTTTACAAGATAACCGGTGTGCGTGGTTCCGGGAAAACGGTTCTGCTTGCAAAGATAGAAGAAGAATTCAGCAGAGAGGAAAGGAAAAAGGAAGGATGGCTGGTGTACAGACTGACTCCTGCCAGAGATATGATCCGGCAGCTTGCTTCCTATCTTTATAAAGAAAGCTTTATAAAAGAAAAGTTTACGAGCAGAAGTCTTAATTTTTCGGCGAGTGTACTCGGAACAGGAGGTGGAATAGGCCTTTCAGCGCAAAAGAATGAGGATCTGACGGATCCGGGAGTAGAGTTGAATGAAATGCTTCGGATATCAACAGAAAAAGGGAAAAAGATCCTGCTTGGTATTGACGAGGTAGCTAAAACTCCGGATATGATCGTATTCGCTTCAGAATTCGGAATGTGGCTCAGGGCCGGATATTCAATCTACCTGGTATGTACAGGGCTTTATGAAAACATTGAGCAGATATACAATGTAAAAAATCTGACCTTTTTCAGACGTGCGACTACCGTAAAGACCGAGCCTTTGAATCAGATCCGAATGTCAGAAATGTACCGAAAAAAACTGGGTATAGATGCTGTCATTGCAAGAAAACTTGCCAGTATCACAAAAGGATATCCGTATGCCTTTCAGGAACTTGGGATACTCTGCTTTTCCAAAGACAATAAAGAATCCTTCGATAGTATTATCGAGGATCTGAAAAGTGAATTGTTTTCATATTCCTATGAAAAGATCTGGGAAGAACTGTCGGCTGAGGACAGGGCCATGATAAAGATCATCATTGACAAGGAAGAATACAAACGCGAAGAAATCCTTGAACGTATGAATAGGCCGGCAAATTATTCCGCATACAGAGACCGTCTTGCAAAGCGCGGCATCATAAAGACAAGACAGGGATATATTTCACTTGCGCTCCCTTTCTTTGGAGACTATGTGAAGGATTACTGTTCCGACTGTTGACAGTTTGTAGAATGGGCGGTAAGTTAGAAAAAGAGGCGGGATTGGGCCCGCGTTTTCTAAAGAAGGGGGAGATACCATGGCAGAATACCGGATCGGCGAAATGGAGGCAAAGTTCGCGAATCTCATCTGGGAGCAGGAGCCCATCGGGACTGCGGCACTCATTACTCTTTGTGAAAAGAATTTCAACTGGAAACGCACCACGACCTATACCGTTTTGAAGCGGCTCTGCGACCGGGGGCTTTTTAAACTGGAAAATGGCACGGTCACGGCGAACATCGGGAAAAAGGAGTTTCAGGCCCGCCGCTGCGAGGAATTCGTAAAGACAGCCTTTGACGGATCCCTGCCGGCTCTGGTCCTCGCTTATACTGCGAAGAATAAATTAACAAAGAAAGAGATCAAGAAGATCAAGAAGATCCTGAACGCGATCGGGGATTCCGACTGAAAAGAAGCGGATCGTACGGATTCAGCTGAATATTTGTAAACGGAGATTTTAATCTCTTATTTGGGCATTATGTCGAAAATGATATTTTTTGACATAATGCTCTTTTTTTTGGTTCTTTCAGCCGATATAATTATTATGTGATATTATTCACAAAATCGGGTATTTGATATAGAAAACACATCAGTCAGAACAGTCAGGAGGACACTATGAGCACGAAATGGAATCGTATGACAGCCCGTATCATGGCCGCATTGCTGGCATTACTTCTGGTTGCGGAGGGCGCCCTGCCGTCCTTTGCGGGAGAATTTTCCCCGGAAGGTGCCGGATCGGACACCTATGAATCGGAAGGATCCGTACTTTCGGAAGAAACGGAATCTTTTGAGGAAGGAACGGACACGGATCCGGAACGGACGGATGAGGAAGAAGACCTGCCCGGGAGCCCGGAGAATGAGGATCCGGACGAAGATATCAACGATCCGGATATAAATATAACCGGAGATGACCCGACAGAAGATGCCGGTCTGATCAGGGAAGAAGAGGCCGATCCCGGGAAAGAGTTCGGGATTTATGAAGATGACGGCGACGATTTCATTCATGCGGAGAACGAAATCATAGAAGAGACCATGACCGAGATCACGGAGGATCATGCGGAAAGCCTCAAAGACGGAGAGGTCGCATCCGGCAACTGCGGCCTGAAAGATGAGGCAAACAGTTTTCATGAAGAAGATGTCGTATGGTCCGTAACGGATCTCGGGGAGGCGGGATATCAGCTGACCATCGAACTTGCGGAAGGCGTAGATACGTCCGTTAAGTACACGACCTGTGAGAATTCTTCTTATGGGAGTCCCTGGTCTTTCTACAACCAAAAGATCAAAAAGCTGGTGATCGGAGACGGGATCAAAAAGATCGGGAAATATTCCTTTTACAGTATGCAGAATCTGACCGAGGTGACCTTCGGAACGGATGTCACCGAATTCGGGAACAATCTGTTTCAGGACTGTAAGAGCCTTCAGACCATTACGCTTCCTGCGGGCCTGACTACCGTTGGAAGCTGCATCTTCGAGGGCTGTACCGGGCTTACTTCGATCACGATCCCGGAATCCCTGACCGGAATCTCAAACGGCATGTTCAGCGGCTGCAGCAAGCTTGCGACCGTAAATATGCATGACGGGATCACTTCCATAGGGGAAACCGCGTTCATCTCCTGCTCCGCACTTACTTCCGTTACGCTCCCTTCCGGCCTGGAAACGATCGGAAAGCAGGCTTTCCAAAGCAGCGGTCTGACTTCCGTAACGATCCCGGCCGGCGTAACAACGCTTCCGGAGAAGGCGTTCTATTATTGCGGAAGCCTTGCTTCTGTGGCATTCGGCGTGGACGAAGAAGAAAACTACGGGATCGAAACCATCGGAGATTATACTTTCTCGAACTGTTCGTTACTGTCCTCGATCACGCTTCCTTCTTCGGTCACCACGTTAAGAAGCTATGCGTTTGCCTATAACGGAAAACTGACGGAGGTAAACCTCAACGAGGGGCTTCTGACCATAGGGGAAGGCGCGTTCAAATCCTTTAAAGCGGCCTCTCTCACGATCCCCTCTACGGTTACGACGCTCAATAATTATGCGTTTTCTTCCAATTCCCTTCTGACAGAGATCACATTTGCGAAAAACGCGGAAGAAAAATGCGCGCTTACAAAGATCGGCCAGTATGCTTTCGCCGATGCGACAAAGCTTACCGAGATCACGCTCCCGGCTTCCGTAACGAATATCGAATATCCAAACATCTTAAATGGCTGCAGTCTGCTTGCGCATATCTATGTGGAAGACGGAAACACGGTCTACAGAAACCGGAAGGATGCGCAGAATGTTAAGGACGGAGTGGTTTATAAGATTGACGGTGATACCGAATCTCTTTATATCCGTCCGCCTGCTTTTACCGGCTGTATTATGCCTTCCGAGGGAACCGTGACGCTGACGAAGGATTACTTCAACGGCACGGATGTTACGGAAGTCGTATTGCCCGCTTCCATAAAAACGATCGATTCGAACGCCTTTGACGGCTGTACGAAGCTTGCTTCGATCACGTTCGCGGAAGGCACCGTACTTGAGACCATCGGCAGTTATGCATTCAGGGGATGTACCGCGCTCGAAGCGATCGATCTTCCGCCCTCACTTAAAACGATCAATTCGTCGGCCTTTGAGGGCTGCAGCCGTCTGGCCGCAGTGACCTTTGAAACGGACGAAGAAGAGCACTTAAGCCTCACGACCCTCGGTTCCTATGCCTTCTATAAGTGCTCTTCCCTTGGCTCGATCACGCTCCCGGGAACGATCACCCGGATGGACGGAAATGTATTTCAGGCATGTACTTCTCTTGCGTCGGTAAATTTCGGCGAAGGCTGGAGCCTTACGATCATAAACGGAAATACCTTCAAAGGCTGTACCTCCCTGACCGGGATCACGATCCCTGACTCCGTGACGGAGATCAAGGACAACGCCTTTGACGGCTGTACCGGGATCACCTCTCTCAACATCCCCGGAACCGTGACGAAGATCAACGGCAGCGCGTTTAAAGGCTGCAGCGGGATCACGACCCTGACGCTGAATGACGGGCTTACCGAGATCGGATATTATGCATTCGAGGACTGTACCGGGATCACTTCCCTTACCGTTCCGAAGACCGTAACGAAGATCCTGGGCGCGGCATTTAAGGGAAATACTTCACTTGCGACACTGACCTTCGCAAAGGGCGATGACGGCACCTGCGCACTGACCGACATCACCGGCGGACAATCTTTCGGCGGCACGGCGCTCACGACGGTTACGATCCCCATATCCATTGTTAACCTTACCGATTCGACCTTCCAGAACTGTGCCGAATTACGGGCGGTCAATATCGAAGAAGGCGACCCTGCGAATCCCAAGTATTACAGCATAGCCGGGATCGTCTACCTGGTGTCGAACAATACGCCGTTTATCAAGCCGGCGAAGGCGGACTTAAGCCAGATGGTCATCCAGGAAGACCCTGAGGGGATCCTCCGAAAAGATTACTATAAGGGAAATACTTCGATCACGGAAGTTACGATCCCTGCATGGGTCACAAAGATCGAAGCGGAAGCCTTCAAGGGCTGTACCGCGCTCAAAAAGGTGAAATACGCAGACGGATGCAAACTTGCGGCGATCGGCGCCAATGCGTTTGAAAACTGCACCTCTCTTGCCTCCTTCACCTGCCCGTCCACCATAAAGGAAACCGGGATCGGAAGCTATGCCTTCAAGGGCTGCACTTCGCTTGACAGTGTAACCTTATCGAAGAATATGACCAAGATCGCCAGCTATCTGTTCCAGAACTGCTCTTCCTTAACGAGCGTGAAGATCCCCGCGGGCGTAACGCAGATCATGTCATATGCGTTCTCCGGCTGTACGTCTCTTGCTTCGGTGACCTTTGAGGGTACGAGTGCCCTTACGGAGATCCAGTGGGATGCCTTCGAAAATACGGCTCTTAAATCGATCACCCTGCCGAAATCGCTGACAGCGCTTGACCGGTCGGCATTTTACAATTCCGCTTCCCTCGAGAACATCAACATCGAAAGCGGGAACACGGTATATTACAGCGAATCCGGGATCGTCTACAAAAAAGCTGACGGCTCCGTTTATATCACACCGCCGAAAAACCAGCATAAGGACGATACCAAAACCGAGTTCACCTCCGCGGACGTTCCCGCGAACGCGACCACGGTCACGATCCCGAAGAATATCCGTGTGATCAAATCCGGCGCGTTTAAGAACAACAGTAAAGTAAAAACCGTAAAATTCGCCAAGGGAAGCAAGCTCACGACGATCGAGGAACAGGCTTTCTGCAGGGCGAGCAGTCTCACTACGATCAAACTGCCTTCCGGACTTAAAACGATCGGATACCGGGCATTTTATGACTGCGACGCCATAAAGAGCATCAAGATCCCCGCCACCGTGACCTCGATCGGGACGGAGGCTTTCTCGAGCTGCGCCAAGCTGTCTTCCGCGACGATCAACTGTCCGAATACGGGGAACAAGACCTTCTACAGCTGCGGAAAACTTGCGACCGTAAAACTCGGCTCCGGCGTAAAAACGATCGGCGACAGCTGCTTCTATAATGACAGTTCCCTGAAGAAACTGACGCTTAACAAGGGTCTTACCTCGATCGGCGAAACAGCTTTCTACTGCTGTACGAGCCTTAAGTCCGTAAGCATTCCCGCTACCGTAACGAGCGCAGGGATCGGCACATTCAATAGCTGTACGAATCTGGCTTCCGCGACGATCCCCGGATCGCTTACGAGCATTCCGAACAGCATGTTTTACGGCTGCCGTTCCCTGAAAAAAGCAACGATCCAGAAAGGCGTGACCACGATCGGCCCGTCGGCGTTTTCCACGACCCTGCTTCCTTCCGTCAGCCTGCCGGATACAGTGAACTTTATCGGAAATAACGCATTTAAGGATTGTATGGTATTAAAGAGTATCCGGATCCCCGATAAGGTGACCTTTATCGGAACGAGTGTCTTTGAAGGCTGCGCTTCACTCGAAAAGTTCTCGTGGCCGGCCTCGATCACATCGATCCCTTCCGGAACGTTCCGGTACTGCAGCCGGCTTTCCGAGATCGTTCTGCCGGAGGGCACGGCTTCGATCAGCGATTATGCCTTCGAAGGCTGCACATCGCTGAAGATCCTGAACGTTCCTTCCACCGTCAGCTCGATCGATGTGCTGGCTTTCAAACTGGACAGCGCTCTCGAGGAGATCAATGTGGCAGACGGAAATGCGACCTATCTCTCCGTAGACGGGATCCTTTACCGCCGTACGGCAGCAGGAAAAGAATTTGTCTACTGTCCGCTCGCCTGGAACAGCTCCGATACGCTGACCCCTCCGGACGGCCTTAGTTCGATCCCGGCGAAAGCGTA
This sequence comes from Lachnospiraceae bacterium, assembly GCA_024692955.1. Taxonomy (GTDB): domain Bacteria; phylum Bacillota; class Clostridia; order Lachnospirales; family Lachnospiraceae; genus JAILLW01. The sequence continues at coordinate 53,084 of JAILLW010000117.1, forward strand.
TTACGGGAATAAGACGATCGTGCACCTCGTGATCCCGGCTACGGTGACTTCGATCGGAGAATCCGCTTTCGAAAACTGCACCTCGCTTCGGACCGTGACCTTTGAGGCAGGCTGCCGGCTGACTTCGCTTCCGGCATCCGCTTTTTCGGGCTGTATCGACCTTAACACCGTATCGTTCCTCGGAGATACTTCCGTCACCTCCTTCGGTAATTACGCTTTCTATCAGTGCGCGGACCTTACGGAGATCCGCTTTGAGAATAATTCGACGGATATTGCCGTCGGAAAGGAATGTTTCTATCAGGACTATGCCTTTACGGGTATTTTTGAAGGGAAAGAGCTCGCTTCACTCGGAGATATCGGTTACGGTACGTTTTATCAGTGCAGATCGATCCGCGACCTCAGGATCGGTGCCTCCTGCGAAACGATCGGAACAACGAGGAGTGAAGATGCGGATGCCGATGTCTTTGCAGGCTGTGAAAACTTAAGGAGCTTTACGGCGGATGACGGAGGCATATTCTCCGCAGCCGACGGCGTTCTTTTCCGGGAAGACTGGGATGACGGAGAATTCTCCGTAACAGGGCCCACCCTCTTTAAATATCCTTTCCAAAAAGCGGATGAGGAATATACGATCCCGGAAGGGACGGTGGCTGTTGCGAATTACGCGTTTGCAAACTGCAAAGAGATCGTATCCGTTACGCCGTCCGAAGAACTTGAGATCATCTATAAGCGGGGATTTTATCAATCATCCGTTGAGGAATTTGACTTTGAAACCGCGGGATCAAGTCTCCGCGTGATCGATGTCGCGGCCTTCCGCGGATGCAGTTCGCTGAAGAAAGCAGAGTTGGGAGAAAGCTCGATCAGGGTCCTTCAGGGAAGCGCTTTTCGAAACTGCTCCCGGATGCAGGAAGTGATCCTTCCCGAAGATCAGATGACGGCGATCGGATCCTATGCATTCTACGGCTGCAGCGCGATGAAACATATGAATCTCGATGATACGGTCACCACGATCGGGGACTATGCCTTCAACAGTTGCGGAAGCTGGCTGGATGTCAGGATCCCGCAGGGACTTACGGGATCGATCCCGAAATATGCCTATGCCTACTGTTACAAGCTGAAGACGTTGGAATTCCCGGCAGGCGTCACCTCGCTCGGCGATTACGCGTTCTATTACTGTAGCGGTCTGGAAACCGTAACCATTCCGGCCACGCTCAAATCGATCGGGGAAAGATGCTTCTATGACTGCTATGGGATGACGGAACTTACTTTTGCGGACCGGAGCGAGGGAGAAAACCTTTATATCGATGACTGGGCTTTCCGCTACTGCTCCAAACTCACGCAGGTGAAACTCCCTGAGAAACTGACCTCGATCGGAAGCGAGGTTTTCGGGGACTGTTCGGAACTAAAGCGGGTGGAGCTTCCCTCGACCCTTGCTTCGGTCGCGAATAATACCTATATAACGATAAACGACAGCAAGATTTACGGGAGTTATATGTTCCTGAATGATTCGAAACTGCGCCAGTTGATCGTCCGGAATCCGGCGCTGAACCTGAAGGATAACGCCTTCTACAGCACGAATTCCTCATCGGGTACGCAGACGGTCTATGTTTACAGCAGTAAGTATGAGGATCCCGAAGCTGCGGATCCCATCGAAACCGTGATATACCGTTATTGCGGGAACAAGTCCTCAGGTAAATATGCGCTCACCTTTGTGGAGCTGGAGGATCTTGATGATGAAACTGCGGATCCCGGATATGAAAATCCGGATCCGGTCAACCCGGACGATCCTTCGAGCTATCCGAAGAGCGGTGTGGTCAAAGCTGCCGACAATGCTGAGATCTGTTGGGCTTATGATGAGATTACGAAGACCGTCACGATCTCGGGAACGGGCGCCATGCCGGACCGGTCGACCGGCTGGGTAAATGTAGACGGAGTGCTGACAAATATGGAAGCGCAGACGATCCCGTGGAAATACTATTACGGAAAGGTCGCGGAGCATCTTACGATCGGAGAAGGAATCACCGGGATCGGCAGTTATTGCTTTAACAATATGACGGCTCTAAAAGATGTTTCCCTTCCGTCTACGCTCGCATCGATCGGGAATTATGCTTTTTACTGTTGTTCATCCCTGACATCCCTTGTGATGCCGGCCGGCTTAAGATCGATCGGGAGTGACGCATTCTGCGGCTGCACCTTACTTACATCCTTCACCATGAATGAAGGACTTGAAACGGTAGCTTATGATGCTTTCTATCAGACGCGGATCACGGAGCTTCATCTTCCTTCGACGCTGACCGCGATCAGCCCCGATGCGCTGAACTATTGCTTTTTAACCGAATCGGAGGGAGGGGACTACATCTCCGCGCTGGAGACCGTGACGGTGGCGGAAGGAAACCGGTATTACCGGGTAGAAGACAATGTCCTTTATCGGATCGAGAACGGAAAAGAGACCCAGATCTGGGGAAGGCTCGTCCGGAAAATGGAGATTGACGGAGAAGAAACCGATGTGCTCTATATCCCCGCTTCCTATCAGATCGCTTATGAAGACAGTAATCTGGATCGTTCCTACCGGTACGCGAAGGTCACCTGCATCATCGTGGACGAGGATAATCCTGTTTACAGTACGGATGAGGATCACACCGCGCTCTACAGCAAAGACGGAAACATCCTTTATATGGTCCCGTATGATTATGAAGGGGAATTTACGGTTCGGGAAGGGACCAGGATCATCGGCGAAAATGCCATGAGGAGCCGAAGCGGTATCACGAAAGTGAGCTTCCCGGATTCCGTGACCGAGATCCGGGACAGCGCGATGTATTACTGCACTTCGCTCCGGGAAGTCAAATTCAGCGCTTCCCTTTGGAAGATCGGTTATCAGGCATTCTATAACTGCAGCTCCTTAAGGAAAGTGACGCTCCCCGAAGGGATCGCAGAGATCGGGGATTCCGCGTTTTCAACCTGTTATGCTTTAAGATCGGTGAATCTCCCCGCAACGCTTACCTCCCTCGGAAACTATGCGTTCGCATACTGCGATGAGCTTCGTTCGATCGAGATCCCGGGGAGCATCGGAACGATCCGGGAAGACTGTTTCTACAGTGATGACAGTCTGGATGACATCAGGATCGGGGAAGGGATCACCGAGATCGGGGAATGGGCCTTCGGCTATTGTACTTCCCTCGAGCGGATCACGCTTCCGGAGAGCCTGCGTTCCATCCGGAACAATGCCTTTTCCTACTGCAGCAGCCTTGCGCGTGTCGAGATCCCTGCGAGCGTGGATGATATCTATTATTCGACTTCGACTTCCGGGAGCACGAACTATTATTATTCTCCTTTCGAATGCTGTGCCTATGAACTGACCTTCTACGGCGAGAGAGGCTGCTATGCGCAGAGCTGGGTGGAGAATAATGATATCAAGTATCAATCCGGCACATCATTATACATACATAATGCATCCTTCGTGACCGGTGTTCCGGCGAAATACCTGATCACCTATGTCCTTGATCCGGATGAAGGAGAGCAGAATCATATCGCGAATCCGGCTTCGTTCCGCGCGGAAGGAGAGGTGATCACCATTTATCCCGCAACGAAGGAAGCTTCAACGGAAGCACCGGACGGCTATGAATTCGGAGGATGGTATACCGATAAGGAGCTGACCGAGCGGGTAGAGAAGATCATTCCTTCCGCAGACCGTCACAGCTTTACGCTCTATCCGGAATGGCTTCGGAATAACCGGGTTTCGATCGAGACCGAAGAAGGAGGTGTCATCGTGCTCGTGCCGAACGGAAGGAGCCTTTCCGATGTGGGCTATCAGCCGGTTTCGGAAGACGGGAAAAGATCCGCAGGTCTTGTCTTTGCAGATAATGAAGATCTGGCCTTCTCCCTGAACGCACCCGTTTATGAGGATCTTCAGCTGAAAGCGGTATTTGTATCCGCGGACGAAGCACTTACAAAGGCGCCGTTCTCCTCAGTCGAAAGCGGCGAGGTACCCGTCGGGATCGTGCTCTCGCTTACAAGCGATACGCCGGATGCGCATATCTACTACACGATTAACGGCGATGAGCCGCTTGACGCGGAAGGAGAGGCGGCCGAAGATGCACTCCGTTATAAAGACCGTATCCTCCTTACGGAAGATGTCTTTGACGGCGGAGATACCGTGACCCTGAAGGCCATGGCGGTAAAGAAGGGTGCCGTAAGCGCGATGTCCGTATACGAATACCGTCTGATGGATGAAGACGGGTACTGGGGAAGCGTTCTTCCCATGGACCGGTCGGAATACGCGGAGGCCGAAAAGACAGCAGGCGGCTTATGGATCGCGGGTCTTCGGGAGTCCTATCCTTATACCGGAGCGGCGGTGAAGCCGGGTATCCGGGTATATGACGGAAAGGCTCTCCTCAAGGAAGGCAAAGATTATACCGTAAGCTTTAAGAACAATGTGAACGCAACACCGGAAAACGCCCCGGAGTCCAAACTGCCTCAGCTTACGGTAACCGGAAAGAATAATTACAAAGATTCCATGAAAGCGACATTCCGGATCGGACAAAAGTCCGTTTCCTCGCTTTCCTATACGGCGAAATGCTATCTCACCTGGACAGAGACGATCGACGGGTCCTATTACTATTTCGAGGAACCGGTATTCGTGAAGCTTAACCCAGGAAAGAAGGCACAGAAGCCCGTTCCGGCACTGAATGATAACGGAAAAGCACTGAAAGCCGGAAAAGACTTTACCGTCCGGTATTATACCGCTGTATTTAAGAAAGAGAACGACCGGCTTCCCGAGATGGAGGATGATATTACGACGAACTGGGGAAGATATACGCCGGTTGCTGCTCCGAAGGATCCGGGCATATACTGCGCGGCCGTGACCGGAAAAGGAAACTATACGGGTACGAGGTATTACCGTTTCCATATCGAAAAGGATCTGATCCCGATCTCAAAGGCGCAGATCACCGGATTCGTAAAGAGTTATGAATATGACGACGGAGATGCGATCTATCAGAACAAGATGGTGCTGAAACGCGGAAAAGACACTCTGGTATCCGGAACGGATTATTCCTTAAGCTACAGCAACAACCGTGAAGTCGGAACAGCCACGCTGATCATCTACGGAAGAGGCAAATACACCGGGATGGTGAAAAAGACCTATAAGATCACCGGACTGCCCTTTAAGAAAGCGAAACTCTACGAGTTCCAGAAATCGCTCTCCTATACCGGAAAGCCTCTCTTCCAGACCGCCGCGTTCTTTACCTATCCGGTAAAGACGGACACCGGGATCGCCTACGTGGATCTCGTCGAGGGCGCTGACTACAAGGTGTCGTACAGCAGGAACATCGAAAAAGGAAAGGCCACCGTTACCTATACGGGACTGGGGCTTCTGTACGGTTCGGTGAAAAAGACCTTCACGATCAAGGGACTTGACATCAATAAGGCATCAAAGCAGAAACGCCCGACCGTAAAGGCCGTGATCGAAGGAGGAAATAATGTTCCTTACGCAAAGGGGGGCGTAAAGCCTGCCGTCAGCGTAACTTTCCGGGAACAGCCCCTTGCGGAAGGCAGGGATTATACAGTAAAATACAGGAACAACCTGAAGCTTGCGGAAGCATCGGGGAAAAACACCGATCCCGCGGTGATCATCACCGGAAAAGGGAACTTCGCCGGGAGCATTACGATCCCGTTCTCGATCGTAGAAAGCGACATCGGCAGCCTTTCGATCAACGCTTCCGACGTGGTATACGGCACGAGGGAAAATGCGGCCGCGGCGAAAGTGAAGATCACCGACACGACCGGAAAGGCTCTGATCGCGGGCACGGATTATGAGAAAGCCTTTGAATATGCCTTCGAGGAGCCCGGAAGCGTTGTGAACGCGCAGGGGACCCCGGCAGGAAATAAGGCCGCGGGAGATGCTTTTGATCCTTCGACCGAGTATCCGGCAGCAGGGAGCGTGATCCGCGTGACCGTGACCGGAAAGGGCAACTACCGGGAAACGATCAGTGCAGTCTACCGGGTGACGACGGCGGACATTTCGAAAGCCGTGATCAAACTGAAGGCCGGAAAGACCTTTACCTATACGGGCAGCGGGATCGTACCTTCGAAAGAGGATCTTTCCGTTAAGGTCGGAGGAAAAGAACTTACCGATACGGATTATGAGATCATTTCCGTAACGAACAACCTGTCGAAAGGAAAAGCGATCCTGACGATCCGCGGGACCGGCCCGAACTACGGCGGAATAAAAACGCAGACCTTCGCGATCAACGCGAAATCCATGAAATAGGCGGTTTCCGAACAGAAAGAACGGAATGCCGCCGGTATTAGGAGGCATTCCGATGTCATTCAAAAAAGCGATCACGATCATTCTTATCGTAAGTCTTGGTTTACAGCTTACGGGCTGCGGCGTCTTCACGATGTTTAAAAAGGCGGGAGAGGGTCTTGTCGATACAGCCGGAACGAAGCCGGAAACGACGGCAGAACCGGATCTTTTCCCCTATGACGGAGACGGGATGGATATGCTTCCGAGCCCGACGCCCGAGCCGACGCCCGAGCCGGAGCCGACCCCCGAACCCGAGCCGGAGCCGGATCTGCCGGAGGATCCCGGAGAAGAGGATCCCTTCGGGGAGGATTATGCGGAGAACGACCCGGTTCACCTCGTGGATGTCGCCAATCCCGGCTGGGACGGCTATTATGCCGCGGAAAACGTTACGGACGGAGGGATCACCTCTTCTCCGGTAAAACTCGAGAAAAAAGATGAACTGAAGTCCGACTGGATCGACGAGACAAGATGGTCCGCCGAAACGGGGATCGATCTTTCGCCCACGCTTCCCTATCAGGATTCCGGATATTCCTATTATGCCTATAACAGTGAAGATGCGATCGGACTGGAAGTCAATGAGTACGATGCCGACGGGCTGATCAAAGAGACCTCGTTCTATGATTTTTCCGCATTCTTGGATCCTCCGGGCCGCGGGAACGGCCTGTTTTCGGAATTCGCCGATCTGGAGGTTCAGTATGCCGTGATCTCTGAAGAAACCCTTTATGTGGAGATCGGGCATAATACCTACGCGGAGGAACAGCCGCACACCTCGTTCATCGTCGCGCTCGATCCTGCGTCCGGCGAGGTTTACTGGCAGAGCGAAGACCAGGTGGCCGGCGCCTATAATTTCATCGTTACGAAAGACGCCGTTATCTGCGGCTACGGCTTTACCGCGGAGCCGGATTATCTGTATATTCTGAACCGTCATAACGGAAAAACCCTGGAAAAAATGAAGCTTCGGAGCGCGCCCTACTACTTTATCCCGGTGGGCGATTCCGTTCATGTGGTGTGCTATAATACGGTATATGAGTTCGGAGTTACCGAAGATTAGGTTTCGGCATATTCACGGGAAAGGGGAAATCGGTTATGGCGATGATCACGAATGACTGGCTTCCGGCCATAAAGACGGAGTTTTCGAAACCGTATTATAAGGAACTGTTCTCGTTCGTCAAAAAAGAATATGACACAACCGTCATTTATCCTCCGGCGGAGGACATCTTCAACGCGTTTCATTTTACCCCGCTCCATAAGGTAAAAATCCTGCTTCTCGGGCAGGATCCCTATCATAATGTGAATCAGGCCCACGGGCTTTCTTTCTCGGTTCCACCGGATCAGAAGGAGATTCCGCCTTCGCTCCAGAATATCTATAAGGAACTTCATGACGATCTCGGCTGCTATATCCCGAATAACGGATATCTGAAAAAATGGGCGGATCAGGGGGTTCTGCTCCTTAACACGGTACTGACGGTCCGGGCTCATCAGGCCTATTCCCATCAGGGGCACGGCTGGGAGGAATTCACGGATGCCGTGATCCGCGCGGTGAACAACGAGGATCGTCCGATCGTATATTTTCTATGGGGAAAGCCTGCCCAGCAGAAGATCCCGATGCTTACGAATCCGAAGCACCTGATCCTGACCGCTCCCCATCCGAGTCCGCTCTCGGCCTACCGGGGCTTTTTCGGCTGCCGCCATTTCAGCAGAGCGAACGCTTTCCTAGAAGAGCACGGCGTGGAACCTGTGGACTGGCAGATTGAAAACGTGATATAATATATTGATTATGCAAACGAGACTTTTTACAAGATCCATAGCGTATCTTCGGGGCTTCTGTCTGCTTACGGCAGTTCTCCTTCTGCTTTCCGGCTGCGGTGTCCTTTCCGGCATCGGAAAGAGCGGAGACGGCGCCGGAAGCGATACCTCGAAAGAAGAGAGCGGCGGTACGAAAAACCCGGCTCCCGGAAACTTCGGATCGGAAAATGCCGGCGGATCTTCCTCCGGCAGCTCCTGGGACTTTTCCGGAAAGGAAAAAAAGTACCCGAAGGTCACCCATGACAATCTTCCGAAAAAGGACTACATCGGAAGGGATGATGACCTTCTTGCCGTCAATCCCGAGGCCCTCGAAGCATTAATAAGAAACAATGCGGAGTATCCGCAGATCAACTGGGACCATATGTACTCCCTGAAAGGACATGAGGAAGTCATAGTCTGCTCGGAAGCCTTCCGGTACGAGGATCAGACCTATGTGCTCTTTGCCATAGAGAATACCGGAAAAAAAGAAATCCTTGCGGATGCGGATATCTATGTGGTCGACGCGAAGGGGGACGTCGCAGGGGCCTATTCCACCACGGGATACCGGGTCGGCGCGGAGAACGGCACCTATTCCCTGCTCTACCTCTTTGACTATGAAAGCAGGGATTTCAATATCCGGTATTATCTGAACGGTTATTATTACCCGGCGGATCCGGAATATGACTTTGAATATGAGGTGGAGGATGATTTCGATCTTTCCAATCCGGATTATATTACCTACCATTTCCGGATCACGAATACCGGTCCCAAATCCTTCCGGCTGGGCGGCGAAAATGTCTATGTGCTGGACAAAAAGGGAGATGTGATCGGATTCCGGGAGAAGATGTACGAAGCCTCCAATTATGAGAACGGACACAATCTGAAACACGGGGAAAGCTTTGAAGACGCAATGATCTTCTACGGACTGAATGACAAGCGCAAACAGATCGGCGCAGCACTCTTCTGCAGCTATACGGACTTTGTGGAAGGGGAAGAAGAGCCCGGGCCGGAAACGGTGGAGCACGGCAATAAATAGGGCATATAAGGGGACCGGAATATGGAATATATGGTTGAACTGCAGCACCTCACAAAGGTTTATGAAAAGACACACGCTCCCGCCGTGCGCGATGTTTCCCTGATCCTTCCCAGAGGGAGGATCATCGGACTGCTCGGACCCAACGGAAGCGGAAAGACGACGCTCATCAAGATGCTGAACGGCCTTCTTAAGCCGAATGCCGGACGGATCCTTTTTATGGGAGCGCCCATCGGCGTAGAGACCAAAAAGCACTTCGCCTATCTGCCGGACAGGACCTATCTTCATGATGCCCAGAAGATATCGGATGTGCTTCTGATGTTCCGGGATTTCTATGAGGATTTCGATCTTAACCGGGCGATGGAGATGCTGAACAATCTGAAAGTGGATCCTTCAAGACGCCTTCAGACTCTTTCCAAGGGTACAAAGGAAAAGGTCCAGCTGATCCTTGTCATGAGCAGGCGGGCGGACCTTTATATCCTGGATGAACCCATCGCCGGAGTGGATCCGGCAGCGAGGGATTATATCCTGCATACCATCGTTTCCCATCATTCCGGCAATTCCTCCGTACTGATCTCCACCCATCTCATCAGCGATGTTGAGCCCGTGCTCGATGATGTGATCTTTTTAAGAAACGGCGGCGTTCTTCTTTATGATTCCGCGGAGCATATCCGCCAAAGCAACGGAAAATCCGTGGACGGCTATTTCAGGGAGGTGTTCGCATGCTAGGAAAACTTCTTCGCTATGAGTGGAAAAGCGTCTGGAAAGTGGAGACGTTTCTTGCGGCGATCCTGCTTGTTTTTTCGCTGGCCGAGGCACTGACGCTTCAGACCCCGATGTATGCCAATCTGTTTCTGGATCAGAAAGATTTGCCGGACGGACTGAAGGCCTTTGCCATTTTTACGATCATGGGGGGCGCGATGGCCATGATCCTTATGTGCACCGTCGCGGGCTATATCAGCGTGATCTATTTCGGGGTGCGGTATTTCAGGTCGATGTTCGGGGACGAAGGATACCTTACCCATACCCTTCCGGTGAGCAAAAAGACCCTGATGGCGTCGAAGTATCTGACGGCAGTGATCTGGCAGATCCTGATCTCCGTTACCATCGGTGTCTGCGTTCTGATCATCGGAGCATCCGTTGTTCTTCTGCAGCTCAGGAACGGGGTGCCGCTTTCGAAGGTCCTTGAGGGGATCATGGAGGCTTATGAATCGCTGTTCGAAAATACGGGAGTCCTCGTCCATATGCTCATAGCGATCTTCCTGAGATCGACCATTCAGCCGGTGGTTCTGGTCGCTACCCTTTTCGGAGCGCTTTCCATCGGACAGCTTTTCAATAAGCAGAGGGGATTCTGGGGTGTTGTAATGTATTTTGCCATCAACTTTGCCACCGGCCTGATCGGCGGGATCTTCCGGGGGATCGGGAATGTCCTTATGATAGATTCCATTTCCGGATGGGATGACCCTTTCGAGCACTTTGGCTCGTGGCTGTTCTTTTCGGTGGATCTTTCCCTTGTCATATCGCTTTTGGTGGCGGTGGGACTTACCATATTTGCGCATCATATCATTTCAGAGAAGCTGAACCTTCAGTAAGGAAGCATAAGAGAACCGGATATGAATGAAAACGGTAAAAGAGTCGCGCTGCTGATAGGGCAGGCAGACGAAGAATTTCAGACCAGATTTCTTGACGGGTTTCTTAAAAAAGCAAAGGCGTCCGGTCTTGGCGTCTTTGTTTTCAATATGTGCAAGGAGTATCAGAATACCGCGCTTCGCGAAAGAGGGGATTCTTCCGTTTTCGATCTGATCGACTACGATCATTACGACGGGGTCGTGGTGCTTGCCGACACGATCCAGACGGAAGGACTCCTTGAGAGGCTCGAAGAGCGAATCCATAAAGAGTTCCGCGGAAGCGTTCTTTTCGTGGACGGTGAGAGCCGTTATTTCAAAGAACTCTGGACGGATTCCGAAAACCCGATGAGGGCATTGACCGAATATCTCATAGAGGACTGCGGCTACAGGGATTTCGCATTTTTAAACGGCAAGGAATGGCACTCTCATTCAAAAGAAAGGCTGAGGGTCTTCAGGACGACACTGGAGGCTCACGGGCTCATCCTTCCGGAAGAACGGATCTACAACGGTGATTTCTGGTATACCAGCGGGGATCTTCTGGCAGGAAGGATCACGGACTCCGGAGAGGAGCTTCCGGAGATCATCGTCTGTGCGAATGACATGATGGCCGTCGGACTGGCGGGAGGACTTATAAGAGCCGGTACCAGGATACCGGAGGACATCGGTGTGGCGGGATTTGACTCCTCCGTCGAGGGGCGAAGAAGCCCGAAGCTGATCACGAGCGTACGCCTTAATGCCGTAAAAACGGGTGAATGCGCGTTGGAATCCATTCTGCTGATGATGGAAGGCAAAGAGCCGGCAGAATGCACTGATACCGACCCGGTACTTTTTTTCGGTGAGACTACGAGAGAATCCAAAAAGAACCCGGGAACGGTTTCCGGGATGGACCGGCGCCGCGGCTGGCCTACGATCGAATCCTCCGTGAGCTATTCTTCGGTGCACAATACCTTTGATGCGGATATTCTGAACCAGTTTGATCTGGAGGGATTTCTTACCACCTTTTTCGATTATCTTTCCCAGATGGATGCCGTACGATACTTTGATATGGTACTGGATTCCCGCTGGATCAATCCGGATCCCGCCAATGAGATGACCTTTAAGGGAGAATTGTCGGATCAGCTTCTGCATGCCGTTTTTTATGATTCGGAGAAGATCACCCAAAGCGGCTACAGCCTTACGGAGTTTTTCGACAGAAAGGAACTTCTTCCGAATCTCGGCAGCAGACAGGAAAAGACGGAAGCGATCTTCTTTTCTCCGCTGTTTTCCGAGGACAAGCGTTTCGGCTATGTGGCCATCACCTTCAAAGAAGGCTCCATGGGATATGCCGTGACCGGTTATGAAGGAGGGATCCACGGCTATGATATTGAATACGCAAGGCTCGTCAGTGCGATATCAAGAGGTCTTGAAGGCCTGATCCGTACTCTGATCTTCCGTGAAATGCTCCGGAGAGACGAGGAAATGCGGTCCGTGATCCGTCAGGTGAAGGAAGAAAGCCGGGAGGCAAGGAGTCTGAACGAACTTACTCCGGAGGAGAAAAAGGAATATGCCGAGGTGATGAGGGTCCTCGACCAGAACCTCTTTCATTATCATTTCCAGCCCATTGTGGACACGAAGACCGGCGGAATCTATTCCTATGAGGCTCTGATGCGGACAGACAGCGCCCTTCCGCTCAACCCTCTGAAAGTCCTCAGATATGCGGAACTGGCAAACCGCCTCAGCGATGTGGAAAAGGCGACATTCCTGAACGTGCTCGGCTATATGGAGGAGGAACCTCTCTTTAAAGAGCGGGCAATGTTCATCAACAGTATTCCCGGTATCCGTATCAACAAAGCCGATACGGCCCGGATCGAAAAGCTTCTGATGAAGCATTCCCGGCATGTGGTGGTGGAATTCACGGAGCAGGCGGAACTTGGCGATAAGGAGCTTTTTGATCTGAAAGAAAGGATCAAACGGATGGGAGTGGGGATCGCTCTCGATGATTACGGTACCGGCTATTCAAATGTAAACAATCTGCTCAGATATGTACCGAATATCGTAAAGATCGACCGGGCACTTCTTTCAAATATCGAGAACAGCGCACAGAAGCAGCATTTTGTGCGCGAGATCATTGATTTCTGCCATGAGAACGGCATTCTGGCACTGGCCGAAGGCGTGGAGACATCGGAGGAGCTCAGGATGGTGATCCTTTTCGGTGCGGATCTGATCCAGGGATACTATACCGGACGCCCCGCGCCGGAGCTTCTGAGTTCTCTGGATGACGATATCAGACGGGAGATCCGAAGGTATCATCAGGAGCGGCTGGACGGCTACAGAAGGTCCGTCTATGTGGCCGGCAGGACCAACCGGGTGCTGATGAGCACCCTGATCAAGGACCGGGTGGATGAGATCGTGATCGGAGAAGGGAGGATGACCTACCGGGACATCCGGTTCATCGGCATTCCGGGACAGGAGGCCGGCATCCGCATTGATGTGGCGGAAGGCTATGAAGGTACCATTGCCCTGGAGAACGTCAGGCTGGAAGGAAGAAGGAACCGGCCTTGCATCACCGTATCCCAGAACAGCCGTCTTACGATCATCCTGGACGGAGAGAACAGTCTGAACGGAGGCGGGATCGAAGTTGAAGAAGGCGGAGAATTACAGTTTGAAGGAGACGGGAAACTGAGCATCCGCGTGGATGCCGAAGAGTATTTCGCCATCGGAGCGGGCCTTGAAAGCCGTCACGGAAAACTGATCTTTTCACATCACGGGGAGATCGATATCGATGCTACCGGAACGGACGGCATAGCGATAGGCTCCGGAAAGGGCGGCTCAATTGAACTGAGGCACGGACGCTACCGGATCAAACAGGCCGGAAACCGCGGAGTATCCTTCGGCTCCTTTGAGGGAAACGAAGAAATCCTTGTGAAGGGAAGCGATATCTCAACGGATATTTCCCTCTCGGAGTATGTATGCTTCGGCTCTCTTTACGGAAATACCGAGGTGCATACCGAACGGTCTCTGCTTCAGTGCTATGCCACGGCGGGCAGCATGAGTTGCTTCGGTACGGTCAAAGGAGAGAAGGCGAAGATCTTCATCCATGACGCGAATGTGAGGATGGATATGAAGGCCGACCGGTCCACCGGGATCGGGGCTCTGGAAGGGGAAACCGAACTCTACGTGGATCACGGCGGCGTAAGGATCATCATCGACGGGGAAAAGGCGCTGGCTTTCGGCGGATATGACGACCGCACGAAGATGGAGTTTGTCTATGCGGATGTCCGGGTAGACCTTCAGACCCTTGAGAACCGGGATACTTACGCGAAACTCGAAAACATTAAGATAAAGGGCGGCCGGAGCCGCCTGTATATCAATGATCTGGAATACGAAAGGGAGCTTACTTCACCCTGAGCGCGCGGATCGCGTTGAGCACCGCGATCACCATCACACCGACATCCGCAAAGATCGCGAACCACATATTGGCGATCCCGAGCGCGCCCAAGAGAAGGCAGGCAGCCTTGATCGACAGTGCGAAAACGATGTTTTCATAGACGATGCGAAGGCATTTTCTTCCGATCCGGATGGCCTTCGCGATCTTTAAGGGGTCATCATCCATAAGGACCACATCCGCCGCTTCGATGGCGGCATCCGATCCCATGGCCCCCATGGCGATCCCGATATCCGCCCGGGTAAGCACCGGCGCGTCATTGATCCCGTCCCCGACAAAGGCAAGAGTCGAGCCGGGGCTTTTTTCTTTCAGGAGTTTCTCCAGCTTTTCAACCTTATCCGCAGGCAGAAGAGAGCTGTGGCATTCGTCGATCTTAAGCAGGGAAGCGATCTCCGAGGCGGACTTTTCGTTATCTCCGGTAAGAAGGACCGTTTTTGTGACACCCGCTTCCTTCAGTGCCCGGATGGCTTCTTCGGAGGTCGGCTTTACAAGATCCGAGATCACGAGATGTCCGGCATACTGCCTGTCAAGAGCCATATGCACGATGGTTCCCGCGCTGTGGCAGTCCGCATAGGGAACACCCAGCTTTTCCATCAGTTTCGAATTGCCGGCCGCGACGCTTGTCCCGTCTACCATGGCTGTTACGCCGTGACCGCTCACCTCTTCGATATCGGTTACCGTTCTGCGGTCGATCTCCTGCCCGTAAGCCCGCTGAAGACTTAAGCTTATGGGATGAGAGGAGGCACATTCCGCACTTGCCGCGTAACGGAGAAGCTCTTCTTCTTCAAGTTCGCTGTGATGGATCCCGCTTACTTCAAATACGCCTTTTGTCAGGGTGCCTGTTTTGTCAAATACGACAGTCTTTGTTTTTGAGAGCGCCTCAAGGTAATTTGATCCCTTCACAAGGATCCCGGCATGTCCCGCTCCGCCGATCCCGGCGAAAAAGCTTAAGGGAATGCTGATGACCAGAGCACAGGGACAGCTGATCACGAGAAACGTCAGAGAACGGTAAAGGTAGGAGCCCCATTCCGGGGGAAGCTTAAGAAACAGTCTGACAAGCGGCGGCAACAGGAAAAGAAGGAGCGCGCCGATGCAGACCCCCGGAGTGTAGACCTTCGCGAAGCGGGAGATGAAGGCTTCCGAGCGGGATTTGTTCGAGGAGGAGTTCTCAACGAGCTCAAGGATCTTTGAAACCGTGGATTCCCCGAACTCCTTCTCGGTACGGATCTTAAGGACACCGTTCAGATTGATGCAGCCGCTGATGACATTGTCTCCCGCCTTGACATCGCGGGGGAGGCTTTCTCCCGTCAGGGCGGAAGTATCAAGAGAAGAGGCTCCTTCCGAAACACAGCCGTCGATCGGGATCTTCTCACCCGGCTGGACTATGATGATACTGCCGGGCGGGACATCCTCGGGACTTACTTTTACAAGGGCCCCGTCCCGCTCCACATTTGCGTAATCGGGACGGATATCCATAAGGTCGCTGATGTTCTTCCGGCTCTTTCTGACCGCAATGCTCTGAAAGAGCTCTCCGATCTGATAAAAGAGCATCACCGCGATGGCCTCGAGATAATCTCCGCTCTTCGTATATACCGCAAGGGCAAAGGCACCGACGGTAGCGATGGCCATCAGAAAATTCTCATCGAACATCCTGAGGTTCCGGATGCCTTTTCCGGCTTTCTTAAGAATGTCATATCCGATCAGAAGATATACCGCAAGATAGGCAAAGAACCGCACGTAACCACCGGTGGGGATCACGTGCAGGACTATAAGCATAACGACTGTTATTATAATACGGACAAGAACCGCTTTCTGCTTTTTGTTCATCATAAGAAGATCTCGCAGTCGTCCTCAACCTTTTTGCAGTTTTTAAGAACCTGCTTCATCACTTTCTTTTCATCGGCACCTTCCGCGAATTCCACGGTCATCTTCTGGGTCATGAAGTTTACAACGGCATCCGCGATCCCGTCGGTCTTTTTCGTGGCGTCTTCCATCAGATTCGCGCAGTTCGCGCAGTCAACTTCGATTTCATAGGTTTTTTTCATAGTGGGTTCCTTTCCATATCATTACAATTAAACGATTGCTTAATTGTTGTTTTAAATATATACACGGAAACAGATTCTGTCAAGAGCTTTTGCGAAAGATTTCGGGCGATTTTCACAAAAATGTTCTATAATGGAAACAGTCCGAATCATCATAGGCTTTAAGAAGGGAAGGGAGAAAGAGATATGGCCGGTACGATGCTGCCCCACCAGCACGGTGAGGAAGAAGGGATAGAGGAACTTCGAAACAACCTTTCAAAGGAAGACCGCTTCCGGACGGTTTCGGAGCTTTTTGCGCAGCTGTCCGATCCGACGAGGATACGGATCTTCTGGCTTCTCTGCCATTATGAGGAATGTGTGATCAACATCTCCGCGATCCTGAAGATGTCTTCACCTGCAGTTTCCCATCATTTAAGACCGCTTAAGAACAGCGGACTTATCGTGAGCAGGAGAGACGGAAAAGAGGTTTATTATCGTGCCGCCGATACAAATGAATGCCGTCTTCTCCACAGGATGATCGAGGAAGTAATGGAGATCACTTGTCCAAAATAGACAAAAAATCAAAAAAATCTTCTGAATAATTAGCAATATTTGAAGAAGATGTCTTTTAATTCCCCTGAGATGGTGTTAAAATGGAATGAGCCGCTCCGGTGGACGGACCGGTTCTACGGGGCAGAATCGTATCAGGCATCCGGAATCCTGCGGAGGCCTCTTCTCGAAAGGAGTATTGGGTATGAACCAGAAAAAGTCGTCAGGTCTGTTCAGCAGCTTAAAGACCAAACTGATCTGTGTGCTGGCAGCGATCTGCATCATTCCGCTTGCGATCGCGATCATCATCAGCTACATCAATTCAACGGGTGTGGCGAAAGACAGCGCACAGGCACTGAACCTCAAACAGGCGGAATACGTTGAAAATGATTTTATCGGTACCCTGAACGCGAACTTCCGCGCGATGGAACAGGGAGCAGCGGCCTTTTCCACGAGGGATTTCGTGAAGGACGCGACGAACGAGGCCAAGTTCAACGCGATGGTACGCCAGCTCCAGATTATGGACGAGAAGTTCGGCGACGGAAATTCCACGGTTGTTACCGGTGCGGACGGTGAGAACCTCGCGCGCTCCAAGGGTAATTTCACGAATATCGCGGAAAGAGGATATTTTAAGGAAGCGATGGGCGGCAAAGAGTATGTGTCCGATGTTTCCATTTCAAAGACGACCGGTGCGCGGATCATCGTTCCCGCCGTTCCGATCTTTGATGACGATGAAAAGACGGTTCTCGGAGTCCTTACCAGGAACTATGATGTCGGATATCTCCACGGCATCCTCGCCGAAGAGGCGACGGACGGACAGGAGATCTACATCATGGATAAAGAAGGCAGCGTGATCGCGATCTCCAGCGCGGAGCTCGGGCCCGAGGATTCCATAGACAAAAGCGGGGAAGAGGCCTTTAAGGATGCCTCTTCGAGTGAAGAAGGCAGTTTTATCGGGACAGAGGACGGAAAGAAAAAGGTTATCTCCTTTGTGAAGGAAGACCTTACGGGCTGGATCTTTGTAGTCGCGACGGATTATGACGTGATCATGGCAAGCTCTCAGAAAGCAATGCTGATTATGATCATCATCGGAGTCCTTCTTGCGATCGCTGCCGTTGTTGTGGCGGTAATCTTCGGAAGTGCGATCAATAAACCGATCACGGCGATCGATGATGCGCTTGCGGCACTTTCCGAAGGCGAGTTCCGGATGATCGAAGTCTACACCGACCGTACCGATGAGTTCGGGGATATGGTCAGAAATACGAATTCCGTACTCGGGAAGCTCTCCGATATCGTGTCGACGATCCGGAAGATCTCTTCCGCACTTAACAACGATGCTTCCGAGCTTTCGGATACGGCTTCCCAGATCTCCGATACCATGGATGACATTTCCCAGGCTGTACAGGAGATCGCCTCCGGTGCGACCCAGCAGGCGGACGAGATCCAGTCGGCAACGGAGAGCGTCGGCGTAATCTCGAACAATATCGAAGGCGTGACCGGCGATGCGGACAACCTCGCTTCCACGGCAGATGCCATGAATACGGATTCCAAGAATTCCCAGAAGGAGCTTCAGGATCTTGAACGCTCCTCCGGGCAGATGGCGGACGCCATCACAAGGATCACGGCAACGATCCATGCGACCAGCGCCGCGGTCAACAATATTTCCTCCAAGGTTGAGGCCATCGACTCCATCGCTTCCCAGACAAGTCTGCTTGCCCTTAATGCTTCGATCGAGGCAGCAAGAGCGGGTGATGCGGGCAGAGGCTTCGCGGTAGTGGCGGAGGAGATCGGAAAGCTGGCGACGGATTCGGCGACCTCGGCGAACGAGATCCGGGACGAGATGGAGAAGCTTCTCGGACAGTCCCAGGAAGCGGTACGTGTGGCGGAGGATGTATCGAAATCCAACAAGGCACAGCTGGAGACCATCGAGCGTACGGTAGGAGCGATCCAGAACCTGATCGACGGGATCAACACCACGGTGGGCGGTGTCGAGAGCATCAACGGCAACGCGGCGGCCTGCGACGAGTCGAAGAACGTGATCGTGGATGCCATGAACAACCTTTCCGCGATCTCCCAGGAGAATGCGGCAAGCACCGAGGAGACATCCGCTTCCATGCAGGAGCTGAACGCGACCGTGAACAATCTGGCGCACGAAGCCTCCCAGCTGAAGGAGCATGCGGATACGCTGGAAGACGAAATGAAGTTCTTCAAAGGATGAGGAAACCTGCCTGAGGGCAGAACGCATACCCCGTAAACGGGGAGCAAAGGACGGGGGATACGGTCTTAGGACGGTATCCCCTTGATATATTGGAAAGGAACGGTGGATCCATATGTATGATGCGGTGATCATCGGGGCAGGCGTTAACGGAGCGGCCGCGGCCAGAGCTTTATCCGGGTACCGGCTGAAGCTGGCGGTACTTGAAAGAGCTTCGGATGTTTGCGAAGGAACGAGCAAGGCAAACAGCGGGATCATTCACGCAGGCTATGATGCGAAGCCGGGGACACTGAAGGCGAAACTGAATGTCCGGGGCTCCGAAATGATGGAGGAGCTTTCGAAGGAGCTGGGCTTTTTTTACAGGAGATGCGGAGCCTTCGTTGTGTGCTTCGACGAGGCCGGAACGGAGGGCCTTCGGGAATTAAAGAAACGCGGCGAAAAGAACGGCGTGAAGGAGCTTCGGATCATAGACGGGAGTGAGGCCCGCGAGCTTGAACCGAACCTCAGCAAAGAGGTCTTCGCCGCGCTTTACGCGCCTTCCGGCGCAGTGGCGGATCCCTTCGGAATGAATATCGCTCTTGCGGAAAATGCGGCGGTAAACGGAGCGGAATTCCATTTTCTGACAGAAGTGACAGGGATCGAACGGATCGAAGGCGGATACCGGATCTTTGTAAAGAAGACTCCGTCCGCTGCCTACGAAGCGGTATCGAAGATTCCGGAAACTCTTCATATCTACGACCCGGAAACTGAGTATTATGATACGAAGACCGTGATCAACGCTGCCGGTGTTTATGCGGACAGGATCCATAATATGATAAGCGCCGGGAAGATCGGGATTGTACCCCGCCGCGGCGAATATATGCTTCTTGACAATACGGTGGGAGATTATGTGGGCCGTACGATCTTCCAGCTTCCCGGAAAACTCGGAAAGGGCATCCTCGTGACACCGACCGTTCACGGAAATATTCTGGTGGGTCCCACCGCGGAGAATCTGCCTGACAGGGAGGATACCGGAACTTCGGCAAAAGGTCTTGAAAAGGTAAAGAATACGGCGCTTCTTACCGCACCGGAACTCCCCTTAAAGGAGGTCATCACTTCTTTTTCCGGACTTCGGGCGCATCTTGAGACAAGAGCCGCCCTAAAAAACAGGGAGGAGGAAGATGTGGAAGGAGACTTTATGCTGGGAGAGATCCCCGATGCCCCGGGATTCTTCGATATGGCGGGCATGGAATCTCCGGGACTGAGCTGTGCTCCGGCGGCCGGCGAATATATCGCCGGACTGGTGAGGGATCTGCTCCGGCCCGAAAAGGATCCCGGCTTTCACGGAAAGAGGGAAGCGATCCCCAATATGGCGGTTTCCTCCGAAGACCATCGAAAGGAACTCATCGCGAAGGACGGAAGGTTTGCGAACATTATCTGCCGCTGCTGTACGGTAAGCGAGGGAGAGCTTGTGAACGCCATCCGGCGGCCTCTCGGGGCGACCACGTCGGACGGGCTGAAGAGGCGGACGGGAGCAGGCATGGGGCGCTGCCAGGCGGGATTCTGTAACCCGAGGGCAGTGGAGATCCTTACGAAGGAACTGGACATCACCCCCGGGGATGTATGCAAAAACGACCCGGGCTCCGAATTTCTTGCGGGAGGGACAGAGTATGAATTATGATCTTTGCGTGATCGGCGGCGGTCCCGCGGGTATGGCGGCAGCGCTTTCCGCCCATGAACTCGGTATTGAAAAGATCCTTATTATCGAAAGGGATCATGAACTGGGAGGAATCCTGAATCAGTGCATTCACAGCGGATTCGGACTGACCACCTTCAGGGAGGAGCTGACGGGGCCGGAATATGCGGAGCGCTATATCAGAATGACGGAGGCTTCCGGGATCGACTGCAGCCTGAACACCATGGTGACGGACATAAAGGGAGCGGATGAGGAAGGCTTCTGCAGCATTACCGCAATGAACGGGGAAAACGGTCTGTTCCGGATCCGGAGCAGGGCCGTGATCCTTGCCATGGGGTGCCGGGAAAAATCCCGCGGTGCCCTGAACATCCCGGGATACCGTCCCGCGGGGATCTACTCGGCGGGAACCGCCCAGCGATATGTGAACATCGACGGGCTCCTTCCGGGGAAAAAGATCGTGATCCTGGGCTCCGGAGACATCGGGCTCATTATGGCCCGAAGAATGGTACTTGAGGGCGCGAAAGTACAGTGCGTGGCCGAGATCGCGCCTTATTCCGGAGGCCTTCGCAGGAATATCGTCCAGTGTCTCGATGATTATGAGATCCCGCTCCTTTTCCGGCATACCGTAACGAAGATCCACGGGAAAAAGCGGGTCTCAGGGGTAACGATCTCGGAAGTGGACGAGAATTACAGCCCCGTCCCGGGTACGGAAAAGGAATTCGAATGCGACACGCTACTCCTTTCCGTGGGACTTATCCCGGAAAACGAACTTTCCAAGGCCGCAGGCGCGAAAATGGATCCCGTTACACAGGGCCCCGTGGTAAACGAGCGGCTGGAAACAACGGCTGAAGGGATCTTTGCCTGCGGAAATGTGCTCCATGTCCATGACCTTGTGGACAATGTCACGAAGGAATCCGTACAGGCCGGAAGATTCGCGGCCGAATATATCCTGAACGGGAAAAAGGCCTGGGGAGAGGCAAAACGCCCTCCGATCCCGAAAAAGGAAAAGAATACGATACCGGAGGATCTGGACCGGAAAAGACAGGTGATCTGCATCCGCTGCCCCAACGGCTGCCTTGTAACGGCGGACCGGAAGGAGGACGGCGGGTTCGAGGTATCCGGAAACCTGTGTCCGAAGGGACGGGAATATATCATCAACGAGTTTACGGATCCGAGACGGAATATCTCTTCGATCATCAGGGTGGAAAACGGAAGGGGACCCGTGGTCTCCTGCAAGACATCTTCCGAGATCCCGAAAGGAAAGATCGGCGAAGTGATGAAGGAAGTCCGCCTGGCGAGGGCAAAAGCTCCCGTGAAGGTCGGGGATGTCCTGCTTAAAAACGTGGCGGATACGGGCGTCGATATGATCGCGACCGCCGATATGGAAGAGGGGTAAGGGATTATGGCGAAATACATTATGGCACTGGATCAGGGGACCACGAGCTCCCGCTGCATTCTTTTCGACAAGCAGGGCAGGATCCATGGTATGGCACAGAAGGAATTTACCCAGATCTATCCGAAACCCGGATGGGTGGAACATGACCCCAGAGAGATCTGGTCCAGCCAGCTCGCGGTGACGACGGAAGCCATCGCGAAGCTGGGGGCAAAGCCCGAAGAGATCGCGGCCATCGGGATCACGAATCAGAGGGAAACGACGATCCTCTGGGACCGGAAGACAGGTGAGCCCGTCTATAATGCCATCGTCTGGCAGTGCAGGAGAACGGCCGACCATACGGACCGTCTGGCGGAAGAGGGATATACCGACCTTATCCGGGAAAAAACGGGTCTGATCCCGGATGCGTATTTCTCGGGCACGAAGATCGCCTGGATCCTGAACAACGTCAAAGGGGTCAGGGAGAGGGCCGAAAGGGGCGAGATCGCCTTCGGAACCGTGGATACCTGGCTCATCTATAATCTGACCGGAGGAGCCGTTCATGTAACGGATTATACGAACGCCTCCCGCACGATGATCTTCAACATCGAAAAAAGGGAATGGGACAGGGAACTGCTGGAAATTCTCGGGATCCCGGAGTCGATCCTCCCGGAGGTCCGCTCCTCAAGCGAGATCTACGGCTATACGGACCCCTCGGTGCTGGGTGGCAGGATCCCGATTGCCGGCGTGGCCGGCGATCAGCAGGCGGCTCTTTTCGGACAGTGCTGCTTCCGGAAGGGACAGGTTAAGAACACCTACGGGACCGGCTGCTTCCTGCTGATGAACACGGGCGATGAGATGATCCGCTCCCGGAACGGCCTTCTTACGACCATCGCCGCAAGTACGAAAGACCGTGTGGAATACGCCCTCGAGGGAAGCGTCTTCGTGGCGGGAGCCGCGGTGCAGTGGCTTCGCGACGGAATGCGGATGGTAAAGAACGCGGCACAGACAAAAGAATACGCGGAAGCCGTTGAGGATACGAACGGGGTATATCTTGTTCCGGCGTTCGCGGGACTCGGAGCCCCTTACTGGGATCCTTACGCGAGAGGGACGATCGTGGGTCTTACCCGGGGCTGCGAGAAGGAGCATTTCATCCGTGCGACCCTGGAGTCCATCGCCTACCAGACCTATGATGTGCTGAAGGTGATGGAGGAGGATGCCGGGGTGTCGATCCCGGATCTCAAGGTGGACGGAGGCGCGAGCGCGAATGATTTCCTGATGCAGTTTCAGGCCGATATCCTCGGAGGAAGCGTGCTCCGCCCGGAATGCATCGAAACGACGGCTCTCGGCGCGGCCTATCTGGCGGGCCTTGCCGTGGGATACTACGAAAGCAGGGAGGAGATCCTGGAGAACTGGATCCTTGGCAGGGAATTCCGGGAAGAGATCGGGATCGCGCACCGTGAGGAACTGCTGAAAGGCTGGAAGAGAGCCGTAAGATGCGCCCTTTTCTGGGCTAAGGACGGAGAGGGGGACTGAGAAAGCCCCATAGATTCCAAACCACAATATCTCGTCGGAACACAGAGTGAAAAAACAAGATATAGGTGTTTTTTCACTCTATTTCTTTGACATATATCATACGCTATGATACTATAAAACGAGGTGTGTACGAATGCTTCCGATCGTTCGTCAAAGAGTTATCAAAAGGGGTGACACGTGGATAAATTCGAGTACAAGATCAAGCTGGACGAGATCAATTCCCTGATTGCGGACCGGAATCTGAGAGGTGCGGCGGATGTAGCCGACACGGTGGACTGGACGAATGTCAAAGATGTCCGGACGCTTTGCAGGATCAGCGATGTATACAAGGCAAACCACCTTTTCGAACAGAGCATGGAGATCCTGCTTCTGGCCTACAGGAAGCAGCAGACCCGTCCGATCATCAAATCATTATGCGAGCTTTCCATCGAGCTCGGGGATCTGATCCCGGCTCTGAATTATTATAAGGAATTCATAACGGTCGCACCGAAGGATCCCACACAGTACGTTCTCAAATATAAGCTTTACAAGGCACAGGGTGTAAGCCTTGAAGAACAGATCAGTGTCCTCGAGGAACTGAAAAAGTACGATTATGTGGAAAGATGGGCCTTCGAACTGGCCGAGCTCTACCACAGGGTCGGACAGGGAGACCGCTGCGTCGAAGAGTGCAACGAACTCATTCTATGGTTTGTAGACGGAAAGTATGTCCTCAGGGCCTACGAGCTCAAAGCACAGCACAAGCCGCTTACCGAAGAGGAGACCTACAAATATGAGCTGCTCCGTCAGGCCGGCGGAGAACTGAACATCGACATGTCCCTTAAGGAGGATCCGAAGGCTGAGTCGGAAGAGAAACCGGAGCTGGAGGTGAAGAAGGTCGATGTCAGCCCCTATAATACCCAGAGTCTGCAGGCAGTAGTCGCGGAAGGTTTCCAGGATATCATAGACCAGCAGACCCGGGATATTTCGGACGGCAAAGTACCGATGTCCTATGAGGAAGCCGTGGAGCTTGACCGGAAGGCCAGGGAAGAGGCCGGTACGGAAGAAGAGACGGAGGATGCCGAAGACTCCGGAAATACGGAAGCGTCGGAAGATCCCGCGAATTTCGAAGTCCGGGAAGAAGAGGAAAACCTTCTCGTGACCCAGGTGATCGATCCGATCATCAATGAAGAGCCGGTAGGCCAGGAACTGCTTGAAGAGGAGACCGGTGAAGTAAGTCTTTCCGAAGACGGGCAGACGGAAGAAGAGGAAGCGGGAGAAAACATGCCGGAGGAAGGCTTTGATGGCAAAGAGCCGGATGAGGAGCCGACCAGAGAGCTTACGGGCGTAGCGAAAAAGCTGGCCGAAGCAATGAAGGACGATCAGGAAGAGAGCCGCAGCGCAAGGCCGGTCCTTCCGGATACGGACCGGTTCACACCACTTCCCGGGATCGTTCCCGAGGCGAAACTGAAAAACCCGGATGCGATCAACAGCACCGGGGTGATCGAGAAATTCCATAAAGGCTCCAATATGGATTCCTATCTTTCACAGGAATACAACGGCCAGATCAGTATGGTCGTACCGGAAGAGCCGAAGAAGGAAAAACAGATCACGGGCCAGATCAGCATCGGCGAAGTGATGGAGGAATGGGACCGGAAAAAGAAGGAATCCGAGGAAAGAAGGATCGCGGAACTCCGCAAACGGGTAAGAAAAGAAACCGACGCGCTGTTCGCGGACTTTGAGGAATCCACCAAAGAAGGACTTCTCGAGCAGCTGGAAAAGGATATGATCTCGGCGGCCCGCAAAGAGGAAAACAGCCAGGCCGGAAAGCCGAAAGAGATCAAGGTTTCCGACATCGAAAACAAAGACAGCGGGCTTTCTCCGACCGAGGAGATCCTTGAAGCGGCCATCGCCGAGGAACTTGAGAGCGAAAAGAAACTTCAAAAGGCCGGAGAGGACCTTCCGGAAGAGGAGACATCGGAAGAAGATCTTACAATCGAGAACCTTCCGGATGAGGAAGAGGGGCTTTCGGAGAACGAAGACGACGAATATGACGACTACGATGAGATCGATGACAGCACTGCGGATCTGAGCGAACATATCCGGAGGACATCCTTCTACGAGTTGCCCGACGATAAAGAGGAGTCCCCGGGGATCGATAAAGATACGGAAAGCTCCGGAGACGGCGAAGACCTGATTACGGAGGATCCCGAAGGATCCGGTGAGGGCCGTGAGGAAACCGACGATCCGGCCGGTACGGCACAGGAATCCGCAGGATCCGAAGAGGAAGAGCCCGAAGGATCCGCGGAAGCTTCCGAAGAGACTGAGGATCTGTCCGACGGGGAGGAAGAGCCCGGAGAAACCGGAGAAGAAGAGCCAGACGATGCGGAAAAAGAATCCGGAGAAGGATCCGAAAACGGGGAGACGGACTCCGCGGAGTCCGAAGGAGATGAGACCGGAAAAGAGGCTTCCGGAGAAGGGTCTTCGGAGGAGAAAAAGCCCTCCGGAAAGAAGGAACGCTCCGGAAGGACCAAGAAACTTACGAGCAATGAGGTCCGCTCCATCGCGAAGGCCGCGCTCAGCGTAAAAGACGATGAGGAAGAGCCCGTAAGCAGAGAAAGAGAACTGACCGACCAGGAGAAGGAGCGTTTTGCAAGGTTCATTCACCACAGAAGCACCAGAAGGCAGCTTGCGAATACCCTTGAGCATGTGACGCTGGCCGCCTATACCGGGAATGTCCTTGTGACCGGGGAGGAGGAAACGGAGCTTACCGCCTTTTCGAAACTCCTGATCCATGAGATCCAGTCTTCGGACGGGAATTTCACCGGGAAGGTGGCGAAGGTATCCGGTGAGAATCTGAACAACCGGGATGTGGCAAAGACCGTACAGACGGTAGCCGGAGGTGCCCTGATCATTTCGGATGCGGAACACCTTAAAGTGAAGACTGTGAACAGCCTGCTGTCTTCACTGCAGACGAACGAGATGGGTGTGGTCGTGATCATCGAGGGACGTTCGGATACGGCAGATAAGCTGACGGAGAAGGTAAAGGGATTTCCCGATGCCTTCAATCTCAGAGTTGATCTCCATGCTTTTGATAACAAAACACTTGTGGAATACGCCCAGACCTATGCTTATGATTGCGAATACAGCATCGATGAGCTGGGGATCCTGGCTCTCCATACAAGGATCGACGATATGCAGACCGCGGACCATGAAGTGACCCTTGCCGAGATCGAGGAGATCGTGGAAGAGGCGATCTACTACGCGGATCGAAAAACACCCGCGCATTTCTTTGACGTTTTGTTCGGCAAGCGGTATGATAAAGAGGACATGATCATTCTGCGTGAAAAGGATTTCATGCATTACTAAATCAGACGATGAGGTGGATCGATGGCAGCGAAGACAACGGTGAAAAAGGCTTCTGAAACGACCGCAAAAACGACCACAAAAACAACTGCAAAAACGACTGCAAAACCGGCTCCGAAAGCGGCCGCAAAACCGGCTTCAAAAGCAACTGCAAAACCGGCTTCGAAGAAGCATCACGACCGTGTTTTCATCTCCGAAGCGGATCAGTATCTGTTCGGCCAGGGGATCCACTATGAGATCTATAAAAAACTCGGAGCGCATTTAAGCTGTGAGGACGGAGTCGAGGGCGTACATTTCGCGGTATGGGCTCCGAACGCATCTGCGGTCCATGTGATCGGTGATTTCAATAACTGGTCCGAAAATGTTTCCCCGATGAACAAGCTCGGCTCCGGCGGGATCTGGGCGACCTTCGTGCCGGACGCGAAGGAAGGGGATCTCTACAAGTTTCTGATATTTACTCCTTCCGGGGAGCGCCTTTATAAATCGGATCCTTACGGGAATTCGCAGGAGCTGCGGCCCGGGACCGCATCCAGGATCGTGGAGCTTGACCGCTTTTGCTGGGACGACAAAGAATGGATGGAAGCGCGCCGGAAAAAGGATTACAATCATGAGCCGGTGGCGATCTATGAGTGCCACATCGGCTCCTGGATGAGACATCCGAAACCGGAGGCGGAAGGGTTCTATAATTACCGGCTGTTCGCCGACAAGATCACGGAATATCTGAAGGAAATGAAATATACCCACATCGAGCTGATGGGGATCGCGGAATACCCTTTTGACGGATCCTGGGGATATCAGGTGACGGGCTATTATGCGCCGACTTCCAGATACGGATCGCCGGAAGACTTTATGTATCTGGTGAATAAACTCCACCGGAACGGGATCGGCGTGATCCTTGACTGGGTACCCGCCCATTTCGCGACGGACGATCACGGCCTCGGACGTTTCGACGGACAGTGCATCTATGAGCATCCGGATCCGAGAAAGGGAGAGCATCCCGACTGGGGAACAAAGATCTTCAATTATGAAAAGACGGAAGTACGCAATTTCCTGATCGCAAATGTTCTGTTCTGGATCCGCCAGTTCCATGTGGACGGGATCCGCGTGGACGCGGTGGCTTCGATGCTGTATCTCGACTACGGCAAGAAGGACGGCCAGTGGTGTCCGAACAGGTACGGCGGCCATGAGAATCTGGATGCCATCGAATTCTTTAAGCATATGAACTCCATTGTGCACGGCACTTATCCCGGATTCCTGACCATCGCGGAAGAATCAACGGCCTGGCCGAAGATCACCGGCGATGTGAATGATGACGGACTAGGATTCTCCTTTAAATGGAATATGGGATGGATGCATGACTTCTGCGAATATATGAAGCTGGATCCGGTTTTCCGCAGGGATCACCATTACGCCATGACCTTTGCCATGAGCTACAATGAGTCCGAGAATTATATTCTTCCTCTTTCTCATGATGAGGTGGTGCATCTTAAGTGCTCCATGCTGGAAAAGATGCCCGGCTATGAAGTGGACAAATTTGCCAACCTTCGCTGCGGATATACCTATATGTTCGGGCATGCCGGCAAAAAGCTTCTCTTTATGGGACAGGATTTCGCACAGGAGCGGGAATGGTCCGAGGAGAGGGAGCTTGACTGGAACCTGCTTGTCGAACCCCTCAACAGGGGAATGTATGACTATGTAAGAGAACTTCTGAACATCTATCGAAAGTATCCGTGCATGTATGAGTTTGACAACTGCTGGGACGGCTTCGAATGGCTGAACTGTGATGACAAGGACCGGAGCACCTACAGCTTCATCAGGAAATCCTCCGACGGAAAGCACACTCTGGCCTTTATCATCAATATGACACCCATGCTCTGGGAGGACTATAAGCTCGGCGTGCCCACGGACAAAAAGCTGAAGCTCCTTTTGAACAGTGATGAGACGAGGTTCGGCGGAAAAGGGTCGAAGGTAAAGGCGACTCTTACGCCGGTTGAAGAACAGTGTGATTATAAGGATCACGCGGTTACGCTGAATATCCCTGCCTACACCGCACTGATCTACATTTATTGACAAAGACAGGTTAAGATTTGAAAGGAACCGTCCGAAATAAAAGGTGAGCGCTTTTGCTCATCTTTTATTTCCTTTAAGGGAGCGGTATGAACATTACTTTTCACGAATTGGACAGGATGTCCGGAAACACATTCGCAAGGACCGCGGGACAGACAACAACAGAATACGGAGCCTCGGTAAAGAGCACGGATCAAAGAGGCATTTCATTAGACATTTCGTCGGATGTTACGGATAACAAAGCTTACAAAGGTCATGGAAAGACCGCGGAAGAAGTGATGATGAACGCGGGTCTTACAGACCTTGAAGTACAGCGTGACTATATGACGGTAATGTCTAATTGTATGTCTGACGAAGATTTCGCGAAGATGCAGCAGGAGGGATTCGATCCCGGAAGCACCGAGATCAAAGACACGGTGACGATCCTCGACCACATAAAAACCGCCATGATGCGAGGCGGAACCGAAGTCCGGGGCTTTACGGACACCATATCCGAAGAGGCGCTTGCCAGCATCACCGGAAGTGAAGCGTTCGCGAAGGAACTTCAGACACAGTTTCACGCGAAGGATATCCCGGTTACGGAGGAAACGGCCTCCGAAGTAGCCGGGGCATATGAAAGACTTCAGTCCATCGGGCCGCTTTCCGACGCGGCAGCGAAATACCTGGTAGAAAACGATCTTGATCCCAGCGTGGATCATCTTTATACCGCGGCCTACTCCGCGGGTTATGATGCGGATCGTCAGGGAAAAGGCTATTACGCGGCGGGCGGCGTAGAAGGCTATTATGCGAAAAAGCCGGAAACGGTGGATGTCGACGCACTGTCGACACAGATAAACGGGATCATCAGGGAGGCAGGTTACGAAGTATCCGAAGAGACGGTAAAGGATGCCGCTTTCCTCGTGGAAAAGGGAGTACCCCTTACGAAGGACAGTTTTGGAAGGTTTGAGGACATCCGTTCCGTGAAACTCCCCATGGAATTTCCCGAATTCGTCGATAAGGCGACAGATGCGCTCCTCGACGGGATCCCGGTGTCGAAAGCGGATCTTTCGAGAGAGAGCTCCTTCAGACAGGAAGCACTTCGTATTTACGATGAGGTACAGTCGGAAGGCACGATCCGCGGACGGCGCGTACTCGAAGAAGTTCGTGTATCCATGACGGTGGAAGCGAACCTCAGACTCTTAAGAAGCGGATTTTCCATTGATACGGCTCCGATGGAGGAACTGATCCGGAACCTGAAGGAGATCGAAAAGGAATTCGCGATCAATCTCATGCATGACGGAAACGAGATCGACGCGGTAAGAAAAAATGACATATTCGCCGATACCCTGTCCGCGGTCGACAATATCCGGACAGCCCCGATCGGTCTTTCATACAGCTTCCGCTACGAGGAGAGCCTCCTTACCGTGAGCGAGACCGCTGCGGGGATGAAGGCATCCTTTGAGAAGGCGAGCTTAAGCTACGAAACACTGATGACCGCTCCGAGAGCGGATATGGGAGACAGCATCCGGAAGGCATTCCGGAACGTGGATGAGCTCATTTTAGAAAACAACGAGGCACTTACGGAGGAAAACCGCAGGGCGGTAAGGATTCTGGGCTATAACGGGATCGAGATCACTCCCGAAAACATCGGATCCGTCCGGGAAAAGGACAGTCTCCTTACCCGCACCATCGAAAACCTGACACCGGGCCGTGTTCTCGGAATGATCCGGAACAACGTGAACCCTCTGACAATGCCGATGGAAGAACTGGACCGGTATCTGAGGGAGCAGGACACCACAAAGGAAGATCTGCTTTCCTACAGCAGATTCCTTTATAAACTTGAACAGGACAGGGACATCACGGAAGACGAGAGAGAAGCCTACATCGGGATCTACCGCCTGGTCCGCCAGATCGAGAAAGCGGATTTCGCGCCGGTAGGAGCCATCGATGAGATGAACGCGGCATTTAATTTCGAGAACATCCTGAGTGCCCTCCGGTCGAGAAAGCACAAGCCCATGGACTATCGCGTGGATGACAGCTTCGGCGGGATGAGCGCGGTGGATAAAGGGATCGCTTCCATTACAAGCCAGATCGCGAAGGGCTTTGTCGCAGATACATCGGATCTCAGATCACTGCTTGACGATACGGGAAACCGGGAGGCCGAAAGGCAGAATGAACAAAGAGAATTCGAGGAGATCCGGGAATCCTTCCGGGTGGAGGAGGAGGTTCTCCGGGAGCTTCAGGAGATGAAAACTCCCGTAACCGCGAACAACCTTTCCGATATGCAGCAGATGATGAACGCGCCTTCGAAATTCTTTAAGGATCTTCGGGAATCCGGATACCGGAAAAAGACCGGGATCCGCCTTGACAGCCAAAAAGAGGCGAAGGACAGCTATCGGGAGTTTACAAAGGACGTTCAGGAGTTCCTGAAGGACCGGGCATTCGGAGAAGATCCCGGATCGCCGTTACTTCGCTCAACGGACATCAGAAGGATCAGTGCCGTATACCGGCACGCCGGGTTCCTCGAAGGGCAGGCGCAGGAAGAAAACTATTCCATTCCGGCCACCATAGGAACCGAACTTGTGGCGATCAATCTGAAGGTGATCCATAAAGAAGGAGAGATACCCAATGCGGCGGTGACCTTCACTTCGGAAGCCTACGGCAGTGTAGCGGCATCCTTCCGGATCACGGAGGAAGGAGTGGACGGGATCCTGAATCTCGAGAGCCGGCAGGGAGTCGATCTTCTGAAGCAAAGAGAAGACGAATTCCGGGAGGGGCTCCGAAAAGAAGGGATCGCCTGCCACAGGATGGATGTGGTATTCTCAAAGAGGGTCGATCTTAAGGATTTCCGGATCAGGGAAGAAAGCGATACGGAGCCGGGAAGCGGGAATGCTTCCGCGGATGAACTCTACAGAGCGGCTAAGGTGTTACTTGATTATATAACGGGCAGCAGGGCAGATTCATAGAAAGGAAGGACAGGACATGTATATCAGCTACAACTCTTCGGCAGTACTTGCAAACAACGCATTGAACAAGACGGATAACCGTCTTACGGATTCCCTCCAGAGACTTTCCTCCGGACTTAAGATCGCGAATCCGAAGGACAACCCTTCGGGGCTTGCGATGGCAAAGAGAATGAACTCCCAGTTAAGGGGCATCACCCAGGCAACCCAGAACTCCAATGACGCCATTTCCGTTATCGAGATCGCGGACGGAACCATGTCCGAGATTGCCGAGATGCTGCAGAGAATGAACGAACTGGCAGTAAAGGGAGCCACCGGATCCCTTACGGAAGACGACCGGAAGATGATTGATGAGGAAATGCAGCAGTTGAAGGATGAGATCACCAGGATCTCGGAAGAGACTTCCTTTAACGGGCAGACCCTGCTTGACGGATCCTTTGACCTTCGGGGCTATACGGACAATACGAACGTGAAGGTGGCCTATTACGGAGATGATGTGGTCTACGGGAAATACTCGATCTCGGGACTTGATGTAAGTTTTAACGGGGATCTGATCTCGGATCTTTCATTTGACCCCGATGCGATGCCTCCGGTTCCGGCCATTTCGGATGCGAACGGAAGCCCCATTAAGGTCACGGCCGCAATATATGACGGAAATACGGTAACCTTAAGCAATAATACCGGCTTTGAACTGAAGCTTGAAGTTTATAAGGATTACAGGAGTACGGCAGCCACCACGGACACTTCAAACCTGACCATCGACCTGACCGGTTTCGGAGCCATGGATATGCAGATCGGCGCGAACGAAGGGCAGCAGCTTGCGGTAAGGATCCCGAAGATCTCTCTTGAGAATATGGGGATCTCGAACATCAAAACCTCCGCGGATTATGATGATGAGGGCAATGTTGTAAGGGGCGGCCAGGACTATTCCAACGAAGCCATCGAAAAGATCCGGGGCGCGATCCAGTATCTTTCCTCCGCACGAAGCAATCTCGGAGCCTACCAGAACCGTCTCGAGCATACGACCAGCATGCTTTCCGTTACCAATGAGAGCATGACGAGTGCTTATTCCCGGATCATGGATGTGGATATGGCCGAGGAAATGACGGAGTATACGACACTTCAGGTAATGTCCCAGGCCAGCACCTCGATGCTCGCCCAGGCGAACGAGCGGCCGAGCCAGGTACTTCAGCTTCTG
The DNA here is from genome assembly GCA_024692955.1 of Lachnospiraceae bacterium. Lineage (GTDB taxonomy): Bacteria > Bacillota > Clostridia > Lachnospirales > Lachnospiraceae > JAILLW01. The sequence goes on from JAILLW010000117.1 coordinate 86,172, forward strand.
CAATAATTCCTGAAAGGAGCGGCATATGACGAATGAAATGAAGCAGGACTTTACCCGGAGGATCACTCAGGCGGACAGCGCCCAAATGGTGGTGATCATCTATGAGATCCTGAATTATTACCTTGGGGAAGCCGGTGATCATCTTGAAGAAAAGCGGATCGATGAGTTTCATGAGAGCATCCGTCATGCCACCGGATGCCTCCGGGAGCTTATCGCCTCGATCAATCCGGAGAGCAGCCTTAAGGGAAATCTCTTAAGCCTTTACGTTTACTGCACGAAAGTGCTGGCATCCGCGGATCTTCATCACAGAAAAGAGGAACTTGATGTCGTTAAGGACATCGTAAACAGGCTCTACGAAGCCTACCGCGAGAGCGTGAAGGACTTTAAGGGAGATCCGGTGATGAAAAATACCGAGACCGTCTATGCGGGACTTACCTACGGAAAAGAGGATCTCATCGTAAACATCAACAGCGCGGATCCCAATCGCGGATTCAAGGCCTGAGAGCCTTTTCTACTATAGACAAAAAAACCGGAAAAACCTTTGACATATCGTAAGCCTTGAAACATAAGGGCTGACGGTTTATCAAAGGTTTTTTTCGACGGTTTTATGCGCATTTTTCACAAACTTGTTCTTTTTTCAAAATAGCTCTTTACAGGCGGAAATATCTCCGATATACTCCGTTTACAACCTATGAGGCTGCGGTCGCGGCCGACTCTCTTGGAAGAGTTCCTTCCGGATTTCAATCAGACGTATTTGAAACTAAGGGGGTAACAATTGAATAAGAAGATCCTGGCGATCTGTGACGGTGAGAGCAGATATGCCGAGGGCCTGATGGAGTTTATGTCGGAAAAAAGCTCTCTTCCGTTCCGTATCCATCTTTTTACGGACAGGAAATGTTTTGATTCCTGCCCCGACAAAGAGGAGATCGAATGTCTTCTGATCTCGGAACGGCTTTACCGGGAGGATCCGACGGTTCCCGGGATCCCGCATATCGTGATCCTTTCGGAAAGCGGCAATATCCTCGATCCGACACTGCATCACATTAAGAAATATCAGGCCTGCGAAAGCATCTATAAGGAACTGCTCTCGTATTTTACGAAGGAGTCCTCGGAGATCGGAAAACAGCTGAGGATGGGTCCGGCCAATATGAAGGTCATCGGTGTCTATACGCCCATTGCCCGGTGCCTCCAGACCACCTTTGCCATGACGCTCGGCCAGATGCTGGCGAAGGAGCATAAGACACTGTATATGAATTTTGAGCGGTATTCCGGACTTTCGGAACTGCTCCGTACAGAATTCCGCTCCGATATCACGGATCTTATGTATTATCTGGAATGCGCGAAGGAAAAACTGGTCTACAAGATCGATGAGATCAGGGAGCAGGTGAACGGCCTCGATTTCATCCCGCCTGCCGCTGTCTTTCAGAATGTGGCCGGAATAAAGGGGGAGCAGTGGAAGGAACTGTTTGAAGAGATCGCGACCGGCGCAGGCTACGAATATCTGATCCTGGATCTTACGGACGGGATGCTGGATCTGTGGGAGGTATTAAGAGGCTGTCATCTTGTCTATACGATCACGAAAGGAGATACCATCGCCCTCGCGAAGATGTATCAGTATGAGACACTTTTAAAGACAATGAATTATGAGGATGTTCTGAACAAGACGAGAAAGTGCCGGTTTCCGGTATTCCGCTGCCTGTCGGCCAGATTCGACCTTCTGACCGTGGGCGATATGGCGGCCTATGTGAAGGAGAACATCCTGCCGGATGTGCTCGGATTATGAACCTGCAGGAAGAGATCATAAAAAGCATGGACCTCAGCGCTCCGCTGAGCGATGAGGAAGTCCGGACGCTCATAGATGAAGCGCTTGAAAGGGTCAGCAAAAAGATGCTCATCGGGCTGAAGGAGAGGGAAAGGCTCCGTACGGACATCTTTCACAGCATCCGGCAGCTGGGGATATTGCAGGACCTGATCGAGGATCCCGAGATCACGGAGATCATGGTAAACGGGACGGATGGCATCTTTATCGAAAAGCACGGAAAACTGACACAGCTGCCGGAAAGATTTCTCTCAAAGGACAAACTCCGTCAGGTGATCTGGCAGATCACGGCCGACTGCAACCGGGCCGTGAACGACGCGAAGCCCATCGTGGATGCGAGACTTCCGGACGGAGCAAGGGTCAATGTCGTACTTGATCCGGTGGCGCTTAACGGACCGATCCTTACGATACGCCGGTTTCCGCCGAAACCCATTATGATGGAGGATCTTATCCGGATGGGAAGCATCACCGAAGAATGCTCGGACTTTCTGATAAAGGCGGTAAGGGAGGGCCAAAACCTCCTGGTGAGCGGGGGGACCGGCACGGGAAAGACCACGCTGCTCAACGTTCTTTCCGGCTATATCCCGCCGGCGGAACGGGTGATCACCATCGAGGACAGCGCGGAGCTGCAGCTTCAGGGGCTTCCGAATCTCGTCCGGCTTGAAACAAGGAACGGGACGGAAGGAGGCGGGGAAGGGATCACGATCCGGGATCTTCTGAAGACAAGTCTGAGGATGAGGCCGGACCGGATCATCGTCGGAGAAACGAGGTCAAAGGAAGCAATCGATATGCTGCAGTCGATCAATGTCGGCCATTCCGCGATGACAACGGTACACGCGAATTCCGTAAGGGATGTGGTATCCCGCCTTGAGACCATGGTGCTTACGGGAATGGAGATCCCGGTCTTCGCGATCCGGCGCCAGATCGCTTCCGGTTTCGGACTCATCATCCAGCTTACCCGCTGCCCGGACGGTTCAAGAAAGGTCTTTGAAGTCGCCCGCCCGCTGGGGATCCGGGACGGCGAAGTGGAAATGGAGAGTCTCTTCTTTTACGGAAAGGAGCGTGAAAAAGATCGGAAAGAAGAAAAGGAAGAAAGAAGGATATCTCCGGATAAGTCCGAAGGAAAAGCTGTTTTTGGGAACCAGGGCGGCGCTTGCGGTTCTTGCTCTTGACTGGTTCTTTTACAGGTCAATCTGGGCGCTTATTCCGCTTTCCCTTTTAGGAGCCGGCCATTACAGGCTTTTAAGGGAAGTCCTCCTTGAGGAAAAGAGGAGGAAGATCCGGATCGAGTTCAAGGAGCTTCTGCTGCTTTCCTGTACGGGACTTCGCGCCGGTTACTCCGTGGAAAACGCGCTGCAGAACAGCTTTCATGATCTGGAAAGACTTTTCGGAAGAGATTCCGCGGTATGCGAAATGATCGAAAAGATCGAAGAAACAAGACGAAACCACGGACCGATCCGGGAAGTGTTCATCAGGGCGGGAGCCGCCACCGGGATCCATGAGATCACGGATTTCGGAGCGGTTTACGGGATCGCCTACGAAAGAAGCGGAAACCTCAGGGAGGTTATGGAAAATGCCGCCTCCGGACTGCTTAACCGGCTGAAACTCGAGGAGGAGATCCGGGAATCCCTGAACGAGCGAAGATATGAAATGAAGATCATGAATCTGATGCCTTTTGTCATCATGTCCTATATCAGCCTTACGAGCAAAGACTATTTCGAAAAAATGTACGGGAACCTCCCGGGGATACTGATCATGAGCGCGGCGCTCATTGTCTTTATCACGGCATATCTCTGGGGAGAAAAGATCGTGAGGACCCGGATATGAAGATGAAAAAGAAGCATGCTTATATGGGTATCCTCATGCTGACGGGGATTATGGCGGGACTGCTCACCTACCGGAAAGAAAGGAAGGAAGACCGGCTGATGGAAGGGGACATCCTCATCCGGGAGGAATGGGGAAAAGGGGATTACGACCTTCATCTGAAAGCGGGCTTTATAGGGGAGGAGGATGCGGAAAGCAGGATCGACCTTACGGTCAAAGAGCGGGAATATACAAAGGAGGAACTTGACCTTCTTGCGGCGAAAGCCATGGCGGCCCTTGAAAAGGAGATCCTTAACGGAAATCCCGATACCGGGAAAGTATGCCGCGACCTGAAGCTTCCTTACGAACTTCCCGGTTATCCGTTTTTGCTCCGGTGGGAGGTCTCGGACGAAAGCCTGATGGACCGCTCGGGGCACATACTGCCGGATCCGCTTCGCAAAGAGACCTTTGACCTTACCCTGACCTGCACCATGAGCGCCCAAGGATCCTCCTACTCCTTCCCGCTGCCCGTCAGGATCATTCCGCCAAACCTGAGCCGTGAAGAAGAGCTTTCGCTGATGCTGAAGGAATCCGTGGAAAAGGCGCTTATGAAGGAACCCAGTGAAAAAAGAGTGAGCCTTCCCCGGTCAGTGAACGGAAAAGCCGTGAAATGGGAGAGCGTAAGGGGATTCGGAAGTCTGCTTCCCGTAGCTGCGGGATTTCTGGGAGCGATCCTTTTAAGCGCGGCCGCAGATTATGATGCGCGAAAGAAAGAGGAACGCTTCCGGGAGGAACTCCGGGGGCTCTATGCGGGATTTACCGGGAAACTGAGGCTGTATCTGATGTCGGGACTTACCGCGAGGAATGCTTTTTTCGCGATCACGGCGGAATATTCAAAAAACGGGAGAAAAGAAGAGGCGGGACTCCTGGAACTCCTTCAGACAGCCTGCAACCGGCTCCGGAATCATGTACGGGAAGAAAGCGTCTATGAGGAATGGGGGAACTCCTGCGGCGGCCCGTACCGGAAGCTTTCGTTCCTGATATGCGTCAACCTGAAACAGGGAAACGAAAAACTTCTTTCGATGCTGGAAGAGGAGGAGAAAGAGGCGCTTCTCGAAAGGAAAGCCCTTGCGGAAAAAAGAGGGAGCGAAGCGGGAGTGAAACTGCTTTTTCCGATGATCCTCATGCTGATCGTCGTGATGCTCCTTATCATGATCCCGGCCTGTATGGATTTTGTCTAATATCTGTAAACAAGGAGGTGCGGAAATGAAAATGAACAATAAAGGGATGGGAACGGTGGAGATCATTCTTATCATCGTAGTTCTGATCTCACTGGTCCTGATCTTCAAAACACAGATCGTACAGCTCGCGAATTCGGTCTTTCAGAAGATCGCCGTGGATTCGCAGGCCGTAATGTCCTGAGTGCATGAGGAAAAGAAAACTCAAAGGATCCGTGACGGTCTTTCTTTCCATGTGCCTGTCCGCATTCCTGCTCATTATGACTCTCCTGATCCGGCTCGGGATCATCAACGGGGAAAAGGAACGCTTCGAGATCGCCACGGATGTGAGTCTTAATTCCGTACTCGGAGAATACGGAAAAAACCTCTATGAGCATTACGACCTTCTGTATATCGATCCTTCCTATACGGACAGGGCGCCGGAGATCGGAAATACTGGTGGAAGACTCGGCCTTTATCTTCGGAAAAATACGGAAAACGTCCTCCGGGGGCAGGAGGCTCCCTGGGGGAGGATCAGCATATCGGAGTCGGAGATCACCGCGTACCGAACGGCTGCCTTTAAAGAGGGAAGCTCCATGCGGAGCCAGGCAAACCGCTATGTGAACGAGGCAACCTCCGCGGCACCGTCCAAAGAGGAGGTTTCGGAGGCCTACCCCTTTACGGAGGCTGCGGCCTTACTGGAAGAGGTGGATACTTTCGGAGAGTGGAGCGCCCTTATGGAATTTATCGAAGGGAAGGAGAAACCCGTCATAAGGAAGGAGGACGGAACCCTTCGGATCGTTGAGGTGTCGAACCCGGCGGACTGGGTCTATGCCCTTGCGGGAAGTGAGATCCTTTATGCCGCCGGGATCGGGATCGGGGACATTCCCGCCGCGGATATCGATACGGGGAGTCTGATCTCAAACCGGGGCGCGGCGGACGAAGGGATACCGGGTGAAGGGATGGACACGGGAGAGGCGGATACGGATAAGGAAACCTTTCTTTCCTATCTTACGGACCGGATGGGATCCCGGGATCATATGAGGGAGGAGCGGCTTCTGAAATGCGAGCTGGAATATGTCATCTCCGGCAGGGAGAATGACTATTCGAATTACAGAGAGGCCATGGAACGGATCTTCCGGATCCGCTTCGCGGACAATGCCGGTCTTGCACGAAATGACGCGGGACTTAAGGGTGAGGCGGTGCTTGCCGCCGAAATGCTGGAGATCTGTGCGCTGGATCCCTCCTTTATCGACCCGGTGGCTGAAAGCATCCTTTATGCGGCGGCTTATCTTGAGACCCTGTGCGATCTGAAAAGCCTGTCCGAAGGAGGAAGGGTCCCCCTGCTTAAGACATCCCATCATATGAGCGTGGATCATGTGCTCGAAGGGACGGAGTATTCCGCGGAATCCGGGGAAGGCTTTACCTACCGGCAGTATCTGATCCTTCTTATGGGAATGGAGGAGGACGTGATGCTGAACTTCCGGGCCATGGATCTTATGGAACTTGAGATCAGGAGACTTGATTCGAATCCGGGCTTCCGGATGGACCGCTGCATCGAAAGGATGAATGTTTCCATCGGGGCTTCAGGCTCCGGAATCGGGGAATACAGGGTAAGAAGGACTTATGGCTATTACTGAGACGGAAAAAAACCGGAGAGAATACCGGGGGAGCATCGCTCTTGAGGCAGCGATGGCCGTACCGATCTTTCTCTTTTTCATCATGACCCTGCTTATGGGCATTGAGACGGTAAGACTTCAGACAAATGTGCTCGAAGCTCTGAATGAAGGCGTCGGGAAAGCCTATTCCCAAAGGACGGAAGTAAACGGAAACGATGCCTCGGAATACCTTCGGGAACTGGAAAATCCGTTTCTTTGCGTGGCGGGAGGAGAAGGAGGGATCCGCATTACGGATGAGGGACCGGTGTCCGGCGAAGGGATCATCTCTCTTTCCGCTTCCTATGGGATCCGGCCTTTTACGGAGCTTATGCCGGTGGGAAATATAAGGATCCGGGATCGTGTATTTGCCCATGCCTTTACCGGCTATACGGGCGGCGGAAGCGGAGACATACCGCCTCCGGAAGAATATGTCTACATTACAGAGACAGGCACGAAATATCACCGGTCGGCGGTCTGCACCCATATCAGAGTAACACCGAGGGCGGTGGACGCGTCGATGCTTGAAACCATGAGAAATCGTTACGGAGCAAGGTATTACCCCTGCGAGCGGTGCCGGCCTGCGGCAACGGGGATCGTGTTCCTGACCGGTGAAGGCACCCGGTATCACTCGCAATCGGACTGCCCTTCCCTCTCAAGGAGGGTATCGGTCATAACGTTAAGGGAGGCGATCGGACTTGGATATACCGCCTGTTCCAAATGCGGTTAGTCTGATCGTGACTGCCGCTCTATCCGTAAAGGATATCCGCACCCGGAGGATCCCGGGGAAGGCGGTATTCTGGTTCCTCGGAACCGGTATCCTTTACGCGGTTTTGTCAGGATCCGTAAATAATATCGTTCTTTCCGCCATGCCCGGAGCATTTATACTGTCTGCTGCTCTTGTGACGGGCGAGAAGATAGGCTGCGGTGACGGCTTTGTGATCATGGCACTCGGAATCTGGATCGGTTTTCGAAGCCTTATCACCGTTCTGGCCGCGGGGTTTATGCTGTCCGGCCTTTATGGCCTTCTGTGGTATGTCATAGGTTGGAAAAAGAGTATGTATCATCAGAGGGACAGGGAGATCCCGTTTGTACCTTTTTTGTTTTTCGGATTGATCGTCCGGGAGTTTTTCGGCGGAGTTTTATGAGAAAGCAAACATATAAGGAAAAGTTCATGAAAAAACCCGGCCTGAAGAACCATAACCTGAACGGCTATTTGACGACGGAAAGCAGTTTCGTATTTTCAATGTGTATTCTGCTTTATTTCCTGATCATCATGGCAGGCCTGCTTCTGTTTGCCAGGTGTCTGACTTCCCAGAATGACTATATCATCGGGATGAGAGGCGCGAGATTCACGGAAGCGGGTGATGCCTATGGGGAAGTGATCTACGGTATGGAGCGCTTCGATGCGCGACCCTATATGATGGAACGCCTCAGGAAGGCCGGACAGAGCTACATTGTCTACAGGCAGTCAACGGAAAGAGCGGCGATAGATGCCGGCGCAGTAAGGGTCCGTACCACAGGCGGAGGAAGGGTCGGAAGAAACATCTGTGATAAAAGGATCGGGATCGTGAACCCCATCGAAGGGATCAGAGCAGAAAGAGGCGGAGGCACGGAATGAATGTTCGTTATATCAGGGATTATAAACATAATTATCTGGTCATTCAGGACGATCGGGTGCTTGAGGGGGATTACCGGCAAAGAATGCTGACCGGGAATGAGATCCCGGGGCTCCTCAGCTGCCGGGAGCGGATGATCAACGGGGAAGGCCTGCTTTATTATGATATTACCTCAAGACAGCCGGTGAGCTCCTACTTTTCGGAAAAGAATCTCAAAATGGCGGAGATCACGGCACTTTTTCAAAAACTCCGGGAACTGTGCGAAATAATGCAGAAATATCTTCTCTACGGAGAGACGCTCATCCTTTCACCCGAATACATCTATTATGACGTGAGCGCAAAGGAGTACCGGTTTCTCTGCTATCCTTTCGAAGAACGGGAGGATGCGCTTCTGCCGCTTCTGGAATTTCTGATGGAGCATCTTGACAATGAGGATGCCGCAGCCGTGGAAACGGTCTATCAGATGGCGGATCTTCTCGAGCGCGGACACTGCTCCATGAGTGAGGTGCTCGAATGGTTCCGTCAAAGAGAAAACGATCCGGAAAGCACCGGAAGGGAAAAGAGAATAAGCAGGGAGATTCCGGAGGATCCGGAGTATCCCGGCATTAACGGAAGAAGAAGAGAGGAGGATCCGTTCGGCGAGGAGGATTTCTTCGGGGAGACGGAGGCGGAAGATAAAAGCATTTCCGAAGGGTCACGCCCGTTCGTAAGCGGAAGAAGGGAAGAGGAACCGGAAGAATCCCTCTTTGAGAGGATTCTGCGTTTTTTTACGGGGAAACCGAAGAAGGAGCAGGCCCGGGTGGAATTTGACGGGGAGGAATACGAAGGAGAACGGACCGGGGAGCCGGATATGCCGAATGACGGAAGCACGGTATTCATACCCTGGATCGAAAACAGTGAGCATAAGCTCTACGGAACGGAAAAGAAGAACAAATACCGGATCGACCTTATGCGGGCCCCCTTCACCATCGGGAAGCTTAAGGGAGCCTGCGATGTGGTCCTGGATGATCCCGGAATAAGCCGGGTCCACGCGAAGATCCTCAGGGAATCCGGTCAGTTTTTCCTGCAGGATATGAACTCCACGAACGGGTGCTTCCGGAACGGAGTCCGCCTTGAGCCGAATGAAAAAGCCGAGATCGAACCGGGGGACGAAATCGGCCTCGGAAGACTGAAATTCATTTACAGATGATGTGCCAGGGCTTATACTTATGGGTATGAAAATCAATATTTATTACGGCGGCCGGGGGATGATCGACGACCCGACCCTTGTTGTGATCAACAAAATCCAGTCGGTCCTTGAGGAGCTTCACGTGGAGGTGGAGCGCTTTCAGTTGTATGAACTCAAAAACAGCATTCCGACCCTGCCCCAGACGCTGAAGAACGCGGACGGGATCATACTCGCGACCACCGTGGAATGGCACGGGATCGGGGGCTATATGACGCAGTTTCTCGACGCATGCTGGCTCTACGGAGACAAGGAAAAGATCGCGAAGACCTATATGTGTCCCATCGTGATGTCGACGACCTACGGTGAACGGGAAGGAAAGCTGGATCTTTCCGTGGCCTGGGAGATCCTCGGAGGACTTCCCTGCAGCGGCATCTGCGGATATATTGCGGATTCTACGGTATTTGAACACAATGAGAATTACAATACTCTCATTGAGAAGAAGGCGGAGAATCTCTACCGGACGATCAACCAGAAGCTGGAAGGGCTGCCTGCCAGCAATCAGGCCGTAAAGAAGATGGTGGCGGTCTCGAAGAACATCGACCTGACACCTCAGGAGTCGGAACGGCTCTCCGTGCTTGCCTCCAATGATAACTTTGTGACCACCTCGAAGGAGGATCTTCAGGAACTGACGAGCATGTTCCGGAATATGATGAACGAAGACGAGGGCAGTGAAGATTCGGAAGAATATATCGCAGATTTCAGGAAGTGCTTTACGCCGCAGCCCGGAGTCCGTTCCAAGTACAAGTTTGCCATCAAGGGAAAAAGAAAGCCTCTGATCATTGAAGTGAACGGACCAAAGGCAGAGTTTTACTACGGGAACGCCGACAGCCCGAATGTGGAGATCACGATCACGCCCGAGACGATGGATGATATCATCTATGCCAGGATGACCTTCCAAAGGGCGTTTATGGGAAGCCAGATCACGGCAAAGGGAGACTTTCCGCTGCTCCGGGCGCTGGACATCCTGTTCCCGTTTAAAGAGGAAAAAGCGAAGGAGGAATAGATGATGAGGGATGAGAACTGTATCTTCTGCAGGATCATCGGCGGGGAGATCCCGTCAAATACGATCTATGAGGACGACGATTACAAGGTGATCCTGGATAACGGGCCCGCGACGAAGGGGCATGCGCTGATCCTCCCGAAGGAGCATTACCGGAACTTCTATGATATTCCGGAGGAACTCGCCACCGGAGCACTGAAACTTGCGAAGAAACTGATGGTGCGGATGACGGATGTTCTGAAAGCGGACGGATTCCATATTCTGCAGAACAATAACGAAGCGGCGGACCAGAGCGTATTTCATTATCATATGCATCTTGTTCCGCGTTACCGGGGAGATCAGGGCCTGCTTTCCTACAAACCCCTTCCGGTAACGAAGGAGGAACTTGCCGCGCTGAAGGAGGAGCTTACCGAAAGGTAAGCTTTTTCACGATGAGAAACATTTTGACGGACAAGATCATTGAAACGGTAAAGGAAATGTGCATTGAGGCGAATCATTTCCTTGCGCCGGATATGAAAGAGGCTCTTGAAAGAGCCGCGGTATCGGAAAGATCCCCTCTCGGGAAAAGGATCCTTTCACAGCTTGAGGAAAACCTTTCCATCGCGGGAAAGGAGATGATCCCGATCTGCCAGGATACCGGAATGGCCGTATTCTTCATTGAGGTCGGGCAGGACGTACATATCGAAGGAGGAGCCTTAAGCGACGCTGTAAATGAAGGCGTAAGGAGGGGCTATACGGAAGGCTATCTTCGTAAATCCGTTGTATCTGATCCACTTATCAGGGAGAATACGAAGGACAATACCCCTGCGGTCATCCATTACGACATCGTGCCGGGTGACAGGCTGAAGATCACGATCGCGCCGAAGGGCTTCGGCTCGGAAAACATGAGCCGGATCTTTATGCTGAAACCGGCGGACGGAGAAGAGGGCGTAAAAAACGCGGTGCTCGGAGCGGTAAAGGATGCGGGACCGAATGCCTGCCCGCCCATGGTGGTAGGCGTCGGGATCGGAGGCACCTTTGAAAAATGTGCGCTCCTTGCAAAAAAGGCGCTGACGAGACCCGTAAATGAGCGTTCCGGGATCCCTTATGTCAGGGATATGGAAGAAGAGCTCCTTGAACGGATAAACAAAACCGGCATCGGCCCCGGAGGACTCGGCGGGAGCACCACGGCACTGGCGGTCAATATCGAAACCTATCCGACTCATATTGCCGGACTGCCCGTGGCGGTAAATATCTGCTGCCATGTAAACCGGCATGTCGTAAGAGAAATATAAAGACGGGGAGTACGGGAACATGGAAAAACATCTTTCGGCACCCTTTCAAAAAGAGGAGATCCTTTCACTGAGGGCAGGAGATCCGGTCTTTATCACCGGTACGGTCTATACGGCCAGGGATGCGGCCCACAAAAGGATGCATGAGGCGCTTCTTTCCGGGAGGAGCCTTCCCTTTGACCCGGAAGGACAGGTGATCTATTATATGGGGCCTTCCCCCGCAAGAGAGGGCAGACCCATCGGCTCTGCCGGGCCGACTACGGCTTCCCGGATGGACAGATACACGCCGGAGCTCCTGAAACTCGGACTCGGGGGAATGATCGGCAAGGGGAAACGATCTTTGGAAGTAAAACAGGCAATCCGTGAAAACGGCGCGGTCTATCTGGCCGCCATCGGCGGGGCGGGAGCACTGCTTTCAAAGGCCGTCCTTTCTTCCGAGGTGATCGCCTATGACGATCTCGGAACGGAAGCGATCCGGAAGCTTCAGGTGAAGGATCTTCCCGCCGTGGTCGTGATCGATACGGAGGGAAATGACCTGTATGAGACGGCGATCGGGGAGTATGCTTCGGAATGAAAGAATACAAGATCAGCATCATTGTTCCCGTATACAATATAGACAGGTATCTCCAGAGATGCCTTGATTCACTGGCCGCTCAGACCTATCCGGATCTTGAGATCATCCTTGTGGATGACGGTTCCCGGGACCGGAGCGGCTTTATCTGTGACAGCTTCGGCAGACTTCATGAAAATGTACGGGTGATCCATAAGGAAAACGGCGGACTGATCTCTGCCTGGACGGCGGGGGTCCGGGTGGCTTCCGGAAACTATGTTTCCTTTGTGGACGGGGATGACTGGATCGAGCCGAATATGATGGAGGAGATGTCCGGATATCTCACGGGAAGCGATCGGGAGGTCATCTGCAGCGACTATATCATCGAGCGGACCCTTCGGAAAGGTCAGACGCAGACGAGGGAAAGCGAATATGTCTATCAGAGCATGGAACCCGGGGACTATGACCGGGAGGCTGTCAGGGAGAAGATCATTCCGGAACTGATGGGGAATGAACACAGGGCCGTTACGGTATCAAGATGCATGAAGCTTATCAGTACCGGCCTTATAACGGAGAATCTGAAATACTGTGATCCGCGGATCAGGATGGGGGAGGATGCCATGATCATCCTGCCGGTACTGATGGACGCGGAACATATCCGGATCATGGATCATAAGGCTTATTACCATTATGAGGTGGTGGGAAGCTCCATGGTCCATAAGTATGACAGGGAAGCCTTTGAGAATGCACTGCTGCTTTATCAGAACCTCGGAAGAATGCTTGAGGACAAGTTCGGCACGGATCCCGGAATGCTGGAACGGCTGAAAAAACGGCTGGATATGGAATTCGTGGTACTGCTCTTCCTGGTTCTTAAGAATGAAGCGCGAAATCCGGCTCCCGAATACCGGGAAAAGATCATGGAGATCTGTACGGATGAGAGGGTGACCCGGGTGGTAAAGGATGCGCCGGTCACGGTATCGGACCGTTCGAACAAACTGCTCTACGCAGTTTTGAAGAACCCTTCGTTCCTTACGATCTCAATGCTCCGGAGCGCGATGAAGGTGAATGATGCAAAATACTGATAACGGGAAGATCCTTTTTTATATGCATGCGGGAAGCGGCAATCACGGCTGTGAGGCGATCGTGAATGCCTTAAGCCGGATGCTGCCAAAGGCCCCTTCGCTCCTTAGCTTCCGAAAAGAGGAGGACGAGCGGTATACCCTGGGAAAACTCTGCGATATCCGTCAGGAAAGGAGTTTTGACCGGCACCCTCTTGCACATGTATTCTACTACGGATACCGTACCCTCACCGGGGATCGGGAAAGTTTTATCCGCTACCGGTACGGGGAGTTCCTCTCAAGGGGAAAAGGCGCAAAGAAACCGTCCCTCGCGGTTTCCATCGGGGGCGACAATTATTGCTACGATAATATGCTGAACGACCTTTTTCTCTCAAACGCCGCGTTTTCAAGGCAGGGAACGAAAACGGTGCTCCTTGGCTGCTCCATCGAACCGGAGCTTTTGAAAAGGGAAAATATCCTCACGGATCTTAAGAAGTATCATACGATCATCGCACGGGAGAGCATTACCTTTGAGGCGCTGAGGAACGCGTTCGGAGGCCGGACGGATGAAGAAGAACGGTCACCGCGGATCCTTAGTATCCCGGATCCGGCTTTTACGCTTCCCGCAAGGGAGGTTTCGCTTCCGGAGGGCTTTGCCCCAGGGAATACGGTCGGGATCAATGTAAGCCCTCTTATCCGGGAGCATGAGACTTCCTGCGGCATGGTCATGGAGGCCTGCCGGGGACTTGTGCGCCATATCCTCGAGGAAACGGATATGAGCATCGCTTTTATTCCGCATGTGGTCTGGAAGAATAATGATGACCGGAAGCCGCTGGGAGAGCTTAGCCTGTATGCAAAGGAGCTTGGAAAAGAAGATCGCACCGTAATGATCGAAGATGCGGACTGTGAAACTTTGAAGGGGATCATTTCAAAATGCCGCTTCTTTACCGGGGCAAGGACCCATGCGACGATCGCCGCCTACTCCTCCTGCGTTCCGACACTGGTGGCGGGCTATTCCGTGAAATCTCTCGGGATCGCAAAAGACCTGTTTCCGGATACGGATCCGGAGGAACTGGTACTTCCCGTGCAGGAAATCAAAGATCCTCATCAGCTCGTCGATGCCTTCCGGAATCTGGAAAAGCATGAAGAGAGCATCCGGTCGCATCTTAAGAAGATCATTCCCGGATATGTCGAAAAGGCGTACGGATCCGGGGAAGTTCTGCGGGAACTTGCATGAAAGCAGGGATCCTCAGGTCATTTCGATCAGAGATTCCGGAGAGACTCTGAGTTCCTCTGCAAGGCGAAGCACATAATCCGTGCGTGCCCTGCTCAGTCTTTTTTTCCCCTGTTCATATTGCTGAAGCGTTCGGACGGGAATATCCGTCCGGCGGGCAAGTTCGCTCTGGCTGTATCCGAGACGCTCTCTGTATTCCTTAAGCCTGGTGGTGGCTGCGGCACTCCTTCGGAGCTCGAAGATCCGGTCCGTAAAGTGCCGGATATCCATCTCGTGGTATTTCTCGTACATCTCCAGAATGGCTTCGATCGGCAGTTCCCGGTCAAGAGCCCTGAAGCTGCACCCGCTGTACCACTGATAATATGCAAGCGCCCAGCCTGTCCAGTACTCACGCCCTTTATCATCATGAAGGACCGGTCCTGCGGAAGCATTCGGCAGGGCGGCGCGTTCAGCGATCAGCCTCGCGAGTTCTGTCCCGGACATACCGGAGACGATAAACGGATCACCTCTTTCAAATCTTGGGGCAATGTCGGTCGAAATGAACAGCCGGTAATAGGCCGGAAGATCGCAGCCGATCCCGTGTACTGCATGATCAAAGCTTCTGCCCAGTACCTTTCTGGCATCGGACAGATACATTTCATCGTATGCGTGGATCATCGGGACCGACCTCCTCATCGATTATGCGTATCATATACAGTTCTCCCGGGATGTAATCCGACCGGTTCATGGATCGGTATCCGGCCCGCGCCAGAGAATCCCTTTCCCTTTTCCGTTCATACCACTCGGAAGCGGTGACATAGGAAGCACCTGTAAAGGAGAGCCTGTCGAACGATCTTTGGCTGTTGATCATAACCTGTTCCCCCAGATTGCCGAGTCTTAAAGCGTTTGATAACTGCGATACGGATATGGCACCGTTCAGAAAATCCTGTGCGTAGGAAAAGTAACTGTCATCGGCCCGATATCCGCGTATCAGATCATATCCCGTCGTATCGATCCTGAAATGTGACTGCAGATACCTGAAAGCTTCCCTTGAGAGAGGGGTATCAAGATCAAAAGTACGGTTGAAAACAAGCAGAGAGACCCAGTGCAGGACTGTATGGCCATCGGAATTCAGATCCAGAGTCTTAAGCCCCCGGGCGTCCAGCCGGTATGCATTGACATAGCCGTCCCTGTCTTTATCGACGGCCCATTCCGAGGCAAGATCAGGGTCCTCCGTACAATAGAATCCCTGTCCGTAATCATTATACGGTTTTCCTTTTCCGAACACCGGATGCTCTACAGTGTCTTTCGAACCATGGTACAGGACCATAATATACTCCTTTGGGCGTATAATAATACTACATCCTGAAAAGTATAATGTCAATATGGAGTGCACTATGGTATAATTATATTTCAAGACTATTTCAGAATTTCGATACCCATTGAAGGGAATTATTTAAGGAGGAAACGTTATGCGAAGACAAAAGGGATGGAAACAGCGTATCCTTGCATGGGTGCTTTCGGCGGTGATGATCGCCGGAATGCTGCCCGTATCCGCGATGAGTTCCTATGCGGATGAGAAGGATGCGGCAATCGGAGAGTCCGAGATCGCGGATGAAATCCGGGAAGTAACGGAAGAAGGAGGCAGCCTTCAACTGACCGAGGATCCGGATGAAGCCGATGCGGAGGACCGGACCCCCGGGGAGGATACCGTTTGGGAAGAATCCCCGGAGGAAGAGGAGGAAATCTCCCTCGTTCCGAATGCGGATATCGCAGATGCGGATCCCGAAGAGACCCGGGAGCCGGAATCCCTGATCGACGTTTCCGAGGAGGCGCTCGGCGCGGGCAGTCTGGTGAATGAAGAAACACGGAAGAAATATGCGATCGTTGTCAGAAACATAAATGACGGCGACCTTGATATCTGGGAGGCGCTGCCAATTAGTAAAGAGGGTCTTGAAAGCCCGCCGCCTACTTTTAGGTATGGATCTTCATATTTCCATTATGATACAAGTGACAATGTGTTGTGGTCGAATTATATGCCGATTTGCTTTATCCTGCATAAAAAAGACAGATTTAAGAACATCGACACCGGAGAACCGACGGTTTCGGTCGCATATTCCGATATAGGCGAAGAGAATTTTAAGGAAGAAGGGAATCATCCCCTGGAAGTGAAAAAGAGAGAAGACGGTGCGTATGGGATCAAACCTCCGGCGACCAAACCTTCCGCGGGCGGAGATTTCGTTATTACGATCACCACTGCTTCCATAAAGATACCCATGCTGACGGAGCTTTCGAGAGAAAACGGGAATATCGACGCATCCATAAGCTATTGCACGGATGATGGCGAAACAACGAGCGGGAAGGTGGTGCTGTCAAATGTATACGATCCGCTGGAAGGTGATGATCAGCCGGATCCGGAGACGCCGCTCCGACTTTTGCCCGAAACCCTGCCCGATGGCATTGAGGCGAAGGACTACGAATATGAGCTTATCCCTTACGGTAAAACCGTCGTTATGAAAAAAGAGGATATCACCTGTGATGACTATCATGTACCGATCGGCCTGAAACTGAATGACGGCGAAGAGGAGACGCTGAATGCGGAAAACGGATTACAGGCGGATTTTCTTGATCCGGAGAAGGAAACCGTATCCTTTACCGCGACGGAGGATTTCATCGGAAGCCGAGGTATGATCGTCCTTCAGCCGCTATACCGGGAGACCCCGCAGCTGTATATCGAGGGGAACGGCCTTGACGGGGATCTGTCGGAAGAAGAGATCGAAGAAGAAGGATTTCAGGGTAAATATTTCGGGATCACATCGGATGCCGCGACATATACCGTCGAAAAGACAGGCGGGAAATATCTCCTCGTCAGCAGGAATCAGGGAGAGATCCGTTTTTCTCCCTACTTGCAGAGGAACAGATACGGATATACCCTCACGGGGCTCAGCTATCAGCTGATCGGCCGTTCGGAAAGCGGAGAACCCGAAGACTATGATACCGGGGATCTGGAAACAGATCCTGATGACGGGGTTAGCTATCTGATGAGCGGCGATCTCATACAGGATGCGATCAGCGCGGGGATCGAGACGATCTGTATCATGCCGGTCTCGGAGCATCGCTGCGGACTGAACGTGGCCGTTCCCCCCGGGATCACGCCCACTGTACGAAAGGGCGCGGCGAAGATTAATCCGACGTGGAAAGATGACAGTAACGCCTTGCTCTGGAACTATACCTATTATCTGGAAGATAACTCCGAGGTGATCGTAAAGGCGGCATCGAATGCCGATAATACGGTGAACAAAGTCACTCTGAAGGATGATTCCACCGGTTATGTGAGCAAGGAGATCGAGGTTGCCAAGTCCGGTGAATACAAGGTAAAGGTGACGGATAAGGATGCCTCCCTTAGCGTGGAAGCGGGCCGCAGCGTGAAACTTGTCGTACGCTCAAATGATGAGACGCTGGTACCGAAGAACGGAAAATACTCCGTTGGTGTTCTGAACGGCTTTACGGCATATCTTTCGACAGGCGGGGAGGAATTTACCCTGTCGGAGGGTGTTACTGCCACGGTGGACGGCGAGGGAGCAGCTCTCGTTGACGGTGTGCTTTCCCGTGATACTTTCGAAGATGCAGGGAAAACGCTGGAAGTTGCCTTCAGCTATCTGGGCAGAGAATTTGCGGCAACGATTGTCGTGAGCTCCGCGATCACATCCCTTTCCATCAAAGGAGCGGGAGAGGATCACAGTCTTTCCGTTGAATACGCGACAGATAATGAATTCAGTATAATAACGATTCCTGCAAAAGCGGATATCGAAAGCCTCGAAGCCCGTCTCGTTGACGCGGAAGGCAATATGGGCGAAGAGATCGACTTCGGAGGCTGCTACTCCGGAAGACTCAATGTGAGCGGCTATGATACAGCCGGGAACTATGCTCCAGACGGAAGTGCCCGGTTCGCGTTCTTTTCCGGAGAAAGAAGGATCGGGGAGATCTATACGATCACTTTCCAGAATGCCCTCAAAGAAGATGTGAAGCCTTCCGTAAAGGCGAACGATAAGGAGTCTACGATCCACGGGCTCGGACTTACACTCACCCTGCCCTCTTCCGTGAATCCGGACGCGGAAATCCTTTACTACGAAGTGACCGCCACCGCCTCTGCGGAGGATCGGGAAGAATGGGAGGACGGCTGGTGCAATGATCCGGAATACAATAAGGCTGACTGGCCGAAAAAGACGAGCCTGAATGATTGGGACGACAAAGAGCACAAAATGATCCAGCTCTATAAGCCGGAAGTCACGGAATACTTCTCTCCGGACAGCAAAAATGTGTTTGTTCAGGTGACGGATCCGGAGATCGACAACCGGTATCCGGACTTGGGCATTGAAGTAACCTATGAAGTAAAGGTCCGGCTCATCTATTGCAGGAATGTCACTCCGGAAGAAGGAGAGCCCGTAATCCTTGACGAAAGCGGATATTCCGACACAAAAGAGATCGAAACCAAAGCAGCAAGATATGAGTCGAAGCTGAAGCTTACGAATACTGCGCCGAAGAAGATCTATTCCGGACAGGGCGGCGTAACCCTTGCTTTTCCGAAGTATTCGAACGGAACCTCCGTACGGAAACTGGAACGCGTGGTCCTTGCGAATGCGGCCGGAGAAGAATGGAGCTGCTATTATACGAATGATGAGGACGCGGAGGAGCATTCCTGGTGGATCAAAGTGGATCCTGCAGATGAAGAGATCTATCTGCAAACCGTGCATGTAGGTACGGACGAGAATACAGGAGATGACAGGACGGATTATCTGCAGCCCGGCAAATATACGGTAACGGCCTATGCGATGACCGCATCCGGAAAGCCGGCATCCGCCAGCATGAAGATCACGGTGGTGGCACCGGTAGCAAAGATCAAAGTGACAACTTCTTCGACGAAGATCCTTAAGAAATACAACCAGGCGGCTACCGTAAAGGCGACGGCGGAGCTTTCAAGCTTTGCGGATACGGGGTGGAAACCGGATACGAAAAAAGTTACCTGGGAGGTTGCAAAGAAGATCGAGTATGACGGTGATCTCGGCGAATATCTGACCACGGATTTCGATCAGGATGATCCTCTTTACGGAAAGATCAGCATCAGTCAGAAAAAGGGCACCTTTACGATCGCAAAGAGCGCGCTTGTAAACGAAGGATCCGAATTTGTGATCGTGGCATGGACGGAAGAAGCCGGTCATTACGTATACGGATATGAACATATCACCGTGACGACGGAATCCAACGGACCCGCAAGCATCCATTTGGAGCATTTTGATCCGGATCTGGATGATTTTGTAGACTCCGGCATCAAAAACGGGGATACGGTATTCACCTCCGAGGCATCCTATGCTTATCCCCGCGTATATGACAAAAACGGAGAACTTCTTGATGAAAGCGAGTATACACTGACCTTCAGCGGGCTTTCCCGGATCGATGAGAACGATCCGAAGCTGAAGGCAAACAAGCCCGGAAAGGTATCTCTTAAGGCGGTCGCGAAGGACGGCTCGAAAACAAGTGCGACCTTAAGCTTTAAGACCAGATACGCGGACAAGGAATTCGACCTTGGCTGGGTGGTTCAGGACAGTAGCAGTGACCTTATGATCGATAACAGCGGAACGGATGGGACGAATCCCTGTCCCGCTCCGGCACCGATCTATGTCAGCGTATACGGAAAGGAAAAGAATGAAGGCTGGAAATGCTATATCAATCACACGATCAAAGTGAGCGGCGGATCCAAACCGGTGGCGATATACGGCGACGGAAGCTGGGATAATTCCGTAACCTACAGGATCGTGCCGAATGCCCGGGAGACCGTAGTGACCATTACGAACAAGACCAAAGGGGCGGCGGACTACAACAGGAAGCACAGCATTACCATTACCAATCCTAAGGTGGCGGATGAGAAAAATACCAAGGCGCTCAAACTGACTGCCAAAAAGGGAACCATCGTGAACGAGCTGGATCTTGAATCTCTGTACAGAGAGATAAAAGCAGACGGCGAAGAGGATACCTACGTACCGGATGATGCGTTTAACGATCTTTATACCGTATATCCGACCGCAAGTGAGGCATGTTATCAGATTCCGTCCCTTAAGGAGACATCGGATGCGAACGTGGCGCTGATCACCATGGCGATGCCGGGCGGCAAAAATCAGGGTGATAAATGGACACTTTCGAAATATCTCGGAAATGGAGACGAACACGCAGCCATCGAGCAGGGCGTACTCCGGACTCTTACCCGGGAGAACGGGATCGCTGCCTTTACTGTGGAGTTTTTTGAAGAAGAAGAATGTGAACCCGAGATAAATGATGCAACGAAAACCACGAAGACGCGGTATCGTATGGACCGGATCAATCCCGGAAAGTATGAATTTTATGTCACGGTCGGAAAAGCCGACTGGAATGGGTCAGACGCCATATATGAGAATTTCAGAGCATACGCGAAGCCGGCAAAAGTGACCCTGAAGGTCATCGCCGCACCGAAACCGAAAGTATCGCTGAAATCGACGAAGCTTTCGCTGCCCGCACCGGAGACCGGACAATTCCCGGATGGAATCATCGAAATGGATTATCCCGTGATCTCAAAAGGTTACGGAATTGATCCTTATATGAGTCTTCGCGGAGAGATCAGGGGCGGAAAAACCAGCATGTTCTGCAATATGTTCCGTCTGAAGACGGTGGATTCCGGAGAAGTCAGTGTGAACGGCGGAAAGATGACACTTTCAGCGAATCCGACGGAATTATTCCGGGTTAAGATCAATAATGAAGAGTTCGGGCTTTCATGGGCGGAGCTGAAGCTCCTGAAACAGGGAAATTGGGGCGGAAAATCCTATAAGACCAGGGAAACCTTCAAGCCGGCCGTTCAGAAGAAGGCATATAAGACCTTCGTTAAGGAAAACTGTATCGGCTATCTGGAGTATCAGCCGATCGCGCAGAACGGAAGATCGCTCCCGAAGCAGTACCTGAAGTTTACGGTGTCGATCGATAAGTTCCTTGATAAGTTCAACGGATGGGGAATTGGCTGATCCGGACATAAGAAATACCGTTCATACCGGGGCCGACGCGAATGCGCCGGCCCCCTTTTTCGTCCGAAACTGTTGTTACAGCAGGGAGATATAGAGTATAATATTATACAATTCGGATTCTCTGTCCGATATACTATGATGATCAACAGAGTAAACCGTATTATTGAAACCGGAAGGAACCGGTTTGCAGAAACAGATTGCAAAGGGGGTACAACATGAGAAAACACACAGGATGGAAACAGCGTGTCCTGGCATGGGTGCTCGCGGCGGTGATGGTCGCGGCGATGATGCCCGCTTCCGCGATGAAATCTTTTGCGGATGAGCCGGATACGGCAATCGGGGAATTCGAGATCGCAGATGAGGTCTCGGAAGAAACAGAAGAAAGCAGCATTCAGCTGTCGGAGGATGCGGCGCAGCAGACAGCCGAAGACGAAGCGGATGAAGAGGCGGCTGTTCCTGAGGAGGATCCGGCCTTCGCGGAGGAAGCCGATCCGGAAGACGGAATCTATGAAGAGGATGCCGTTTCGGAAGAGCCTGAAGAAGATGATGCGATCTCGCTTGTGCCGGATGTGGAGATCGTCCCTGAGGATCCCGAAGAGACCCGGGAGCCGGAATCCCTGATCGACGGTTCCGATGAAGCACTCGGCTTACGAAATGATTATTTTATACAGTTCTATGCGGTTGATGTTCATAACAAAAACGGCCTGGGGGAAAACGGGGCCGATCTGGATCTCTGGACTGTTCTGCCCGGAGGGCCTGAGGGTACGAATACCATTAAAAGTTGGAGGGATGTGGTCTCGCTTGAGACACATGAACCCGTGCCGAACTATCCATATTGTATCCCGGTTGAGGATGTAGAGGAGGGCAAATCCGTTTATTTCAGGTTGCAACTGAAGGATGATTATGCAAGAAAGTATGGCAGACTGATCATAGATAAGAAGATCAGAGTTGCTTTCTCCAATGGCAATGAGCAAAATTTTGCCGAAGGGGGAAATCATGAAGTCATCGTGACAGAAAATCAGGACGGCACATACAAGCTTACGGTTCCGACAGAAGACGGCACAGTACAGCCCCAATACGAAGCCGGAGACTTCGTCTTCACGATTACCACCACTTCCATAGAGATACCCATGCTGGTGGAAATCCAGAGATACAACAAGGGGATCGGTGCGAGTTTAGCTTATGACACGATAATCGGTAATACACCAAAAGGAAAGGTGACGCTCTCCAAGGAGTATGATCCTGAGGAGGGAATAGCCACACCGGATCCCGACGTTCCGATCGAGCTTCGTCCGGAAGATGCCGGAGATGATTATCAATGTGAACTGATCCCTTACGGGGCGAAGGTTAGCATTGAGAAGACAGATATTAAATCCGACAAGTATCATGCTCCGGTCGTATTTGATGTAAATGACGGAGATGAGAGTACCGATGCGCTTAAGGCATTCCGGGAAAAGATACAGAATGATTTCTGGAATCCCGATGAACCCTGCCTTACCTTTACCGCGACGGAAGATCTGATCGGAAGCAGTGGGATGATCGTGCTTCAGCCGACCTATACGGAGATGCCGAGGTTTATCATCAAAGGAAGAGAATATGAAACGGAAAGAGTTTTGGATAGAGGCTATCAGAGCAGCTGGTTTGGATTCTATACCGATGCGGATCCGAACGAGGAACCGTTCCCGGCAGGATATGAGCAAAATGAGAACGATGAAGACTATTACCTGCTCCCGAATGATCAGGGGGAGATCATCATTACGCTTGGCGATAGCTTTTTGAAAGAGGACGGCTCGATCATCAATGATTTCGGCTACTCTCTTGACCGGCTGACCTATGAACTGACGACGGTAACCAGCTGGGATGAAGTTCCGGTTCCGACGAAAGTCATAGAGACCGGAGTCCTGAAGAAGGAGAAGAGTTCACTTGGACAGACGATCTTCCGTCTCCCGGAGAATGTTGTCCAAAGGGCGATCAATGATGGCATTTATGAGATCCGGATCGTGCCGGTGACGTCCCATCTGAATACCCTGACCGTGAAGGTGCCGACCGGAATACATCCTACAGTGCGGATCGGATCACAGGCCGTAACTGCCGATCAGTGCGCTGCCACGGAAACTTATGAAACGGACAAGTTTTATCTGAAAGATAATGTAAGCGCCGTTGTTAAGCTGACTTCGAACTCCTGGAACACGATCACGAAGGTGGAACTTACGGATTCAACCACAAACGGCGCAAAAAATGCCGTCAAGCTTTCCAAGAACGGAGAATATACCGTAAAACCCGGAACGGCTGACGCGGAGCTTAATGTGACCGGAAACCGGGTCGTAAAGCTCGTAGTTAAGTCGAATGATGAGATAATCAGCGCAAAGAAAGGGAAATACAACGTTGATTACCGGAAGGGATTTGAGGCATATCTGGTTGAAGGCGGCGAGGATAATGTCGTAAAGAACGGCGTTACGGCCACGATCGACGGAGATCCAGGAGAACCTTCTGAAGGAAAGCTCATTTCAAATCCGAACGCGCCTGATGTGGCGGGAAAGACGCTTGATGTAAAGCTTACATACAACGAAAAGAGTTATGCCGCAAAGATCGCAGTCAGCAAAAGGATTACCGCGATCAAGATCGATAAGGAACAGTCCGGCAAACTGTATCTCAATTACGGAGAGTCTTATAGCCTGAAGATCACGACGACTCCGAAGAATCTCGATCTTTCCGGAGTGGAGATCTATGAAGTCAATGACGACGGAACGAAGGCGGGCGAAAACCCGAGTCCGCTGTACTGCATGGACGTACACAAGAACACGCTTGATGTGTACGGAGATACCGTCTTTAATGATTATCTTCCGGGAAATTCCGTAAAGATCGGCTTTTTCTCCGGCAATGAGAGGATTGGCGGAATTTATACCATTACCTTCCAGGGATGTCTCGGTACGAACATCAAGCCGACCGCCAAGGCAAACGCAAAGGATAGTACGATTCATGAGATCGGACTGACCCTCGGGGTTCCGAAAGCGATCAACACCTCCACAGTTGGCCTTTATTATGAAGTGACCGCGACGGCATCGGAAGGTGACCAGAAAGCGTGGGAAAACTATAATCCCGGCGATACCAGGTACGATCCCGAGACCATGCATAAGAACAATCTGAACGAATGGAGTCATGATAAAGGGAAACTGATCGAGGTCTACAAACCCACCGTTACGGCATACATCCCGGTTAAGGACAAGAATGCCGTGATAAAGGTGGTGAATGAAAGCTC
The DNA here is from genome assembly GCA_024692955.1 of Lachnospiraceae bacterium. Lineage (GTDB taxonomy): Bacteria > Bacillota > Clostridia > Lachnospirales > Lachnospiraceae > JAILLW01. Next base: position 110,910 of record JAILLW010000117.1, read on the forward strand.
TGAGGAAGATCCGATCTGGGAGGATCAGGGCTGGCGCGTGAATTACGATATCAGTGTCAGACTGGTACAGTGCCCCAACACAGAGGCGGATTCGCCGGTATTCTATACGGCAGGCGGCAGCGTCGATGCGCATGTTTCCACGAAGGATCAGAAGTACGAAACAAAGCTTACGCTTAAAAACACCGCGCCGAAAAAGATCTTTGTCGGTGAGAATGATGTAGAAGTGGCTGTAGCGAAGTTCTCCGCGGCTTCCGCCGTAAGGAAGCTGGACCATGTGGTTCTCACGGATTCTAAGGGAACCGAACGCTCATGTGATTATATCTATTCCGAAGACCGGTTTAACAATCATCAGTGGATCCGCGTGGATGAGAATACCGGTGTGATCTCTCTTGGCACGGAGGTCGATACCGGAGAAACGCAATGGGATGAAGAGTTAGGGCGTGACGTACCGCGCTATGAACGCCTCGAGCCCGGAAAATACACGATCACGGCCTATGCGTTGTCAGGCCCCGGTAAAGCCGCGACCGCGAGCGTCAAGGTGACCGTGGCAGCACCGATCGCGAAGATCACGGTGAAACCCGCGACGACCCGCGTATATAAGCAGTATAACAAGGCAGCTTCCGTAAAAGCTTCCGTATCCTATGAGAGTGTCTGGGAATGGAAGGTTGATACAAAGAAGGTTTTCTGGGACGTTGCTGAAAATGTTGATAAGAATGAAGACGGAAGAGTCGTACACTATGATGAGATCTCCAGCGACAAACCGCTCTATGGCAAGCTGAAGGTCGATCAGAAGAAGGCAACGGTGACCGTGGATAAGTCTCTTCTCGTACCGGCGGGGGGATTAAGCTTCTACCTTGTGGCAACAGCCGCTGATTTCGACGGCAATATGGTAATGGATGCTGCGAAGATCACGATCTATCCCGAGGCGAAAAAGCCTACGACGATCCGCCTGATGCACGGTCATTATGACTGGGGTGAGAATAAATGGCTTGAAGACGGCGATTCCTGGATCGAAGAGGGTAACGTTGTGTTCACCGATAATGCCTCCTACGTATATCCTTATGTTTATGATCAGTACGGTGAACTGATGGATGAGAGCGAATATACGCTTTCCTTAACCGGCTACACTTCCTGGAGGGAGTATGAATCCAAAAAGGTCGTACTGAAAGTGAACAAGGTCGGAAAAGCTTCCGTAAAAGCGACGGCAGCTGACGGAAGCAAGGCTTCGGTGACCCTTTCCTTCAAGACGAAATATGCCGACGAGAACTATACGACGAGCTGGGTGGTACAGAACGGAACCCGTGATAACGGTGGCTGGGATGAAAGCGTTATCATCGGACCGGAAGCGCTTAATCCCCAGGCGACGGTAGCGACGAATACCTGTCCCGCAAACTTGCCGATCTATGTAAGCGTTATGGGTGTCGTGATCGATGAAGAATCGGGCAACTGGTATGACAGAAGCCTGATCGATCATAAGATCAGTGTCACCGGAGGAACAAAGCCCGTCGCAATGTACGGAGAAGGCTGTTATGATACCGCCGTGACCTATAAGATCTATCCTACCGCATACGAGACCGTGATCTCGATCACCAATAAAACAAAGAAAGCCGGTGATTGTAACCAGGCACATAAGATCACGATCAAAAATACGATGGTTGCAGATGCGAATGATACCAAAGCGTATGAATTCAAGGCAGTGGACGATACGATCGTGAACATGCAGAATCTTGAATCCTATACCCAAACTACGACCGGGGAAACTCCGGAAGGATTCCTCCCGGATGAGGCCTATAATGCGCTGTATAATGTATATCCCACCGAGAGCATGGTATATTTCAAGATTCCGAAACTAACCTCGGCTTCTGAAGCGAACGTGGCTCTGATCTCCATGAACCGGCCTGAGGACGATCCCGATCTTTGGAACTTCGCAAGGTATCTCGGATCCGGTAATGACCAGGCGGTAACTACCGGCGGCGTGATCACGAGATTGTCGGAAGAAGACGGTATCAAGGGTGTAAGTCTCGACTTCTATGAGCTGGAGACTCCTTACAGTTATCATCCGGATGACATTGAGAATGTAACGGTGACCGGCCAGCGTTTCAAGATGAACAGGATCAAGACCGGAAAATACAGCTTCTATGTAACGGTCGGAAAAGCGGTATGGGATGATGGCAAAAATGAGTGGAAGGATTTCACGCCTTCCGCGAGACCGACGAAGTTAACGGTCAAGGTCGTTGAGGCACCGAAGCCGAAGACCACGATCGCATCCAAGGTTACGGTACCGGAAGATACCTATTCCAAAGGTTACTTTACGATCGCCTATCCGAGCCTCTCTAAGGGACAGAGATTCAATGAATTCATGGATCTTCGCGGCTCCCTGAACGGCGGGGAAGCGAACCAGTTCACGAACATGTTCTACCTCGAGCAGGCGAAGGGAAGTGTATGGGTGAACGACGGAAAGCTGAAGATCCAGTTAAATCGCGAGAACGATCCGAGCTTCCGCGTCTTGATCAACAAGGAAGAGCACTGGCTTTCCTGGAAAGAACTGGCGCTGCTGAAAAAGGGCAAATGGGAAGGAGTATCCGATAAGAACGGCAAAACGTTCAAGGCAGCCGTTCAGAAGAAAGCATATAAAGCTTTCGTAAAGAATAACTGCACAGGATACCTGGAGGTAAGGCCGGTTCAGACGGACGGACAGCAGCTTCCGGCCCAGTACCTGAAGATCACCGTCAACATTGATAAGTTCCTTGACAAGTTCGATCACTGGATGATCGCAACGTAAAGAAGACCCGGAGCCGGTGCAAAAGCGCCGGCTCCTTTTTGCGGCTGTTCGTTTGATGATCGAAAGAGACCTTTGAAAAGGTTTGACAAAACAGAGGCTCTTGCATATAATTATCTTTGCATTTGTTATTCGGAGAAGTACTCAAGAGGCCGAAGAGGCGCCCCTGCTAAGGGTGTAGGTCGGGAGACCGGCGCGAGGGTTCAAATCCCTCCTTCTCCGCGAAACAGAGGCGAAAGTTTGAAGGATTTGGCTTTCGCCTCTGTTCTTTTTCCTACGGGAGGATGATCATGAAAGAAAAACTGACAGCAGCGCTTGCGATCCTGATGTCCGTAATCCTTGCTTTTTCGTCGGTAATGCTCGTTCGCTATATACGGGCCTATGCCGATGAGACCGATGAGAAGACGGAAGAGAATTATGAGGACGGAACCGGCGATCCGGATTCTCCGGACGGTACGGCTTCCGACGGAGAATGGGACGGTGAACGTGACGGAAGTGAAGCGGAGCCCACACCGACTCCGACGCTTGCGCCCGAGCCTGAGCCGGGGCGGGAAGATGATGAAGAGCCGGAAGACGATGAGCCTCATTATATCGAACCGGAGGATGATCCTTTCATTTATTCCCTTTCCTGCTATACACCGAAGATCGATTTCGGAACCATCGGTGAGGGACAGTATGAGGATTACAAGCCGTTTTCGATTATCAATACCGGCAACAGTGCGGTACCGCTCGACTGGTATGCGGAGGATCCCTATACCTCTTTTTGGCTGGAATTTCCGGAGGACCTTGATCTTGCTCCCGGAGAGCAGGCAAATTTCTCCGTACGCCCCGATGTGAACCTGCTTGAAGGCACCTACAATGCCTCCTATACTTTCTATTCGGCGAATGATATCCGCCGCCACAATCCCGTGACGGTTTCCTTTAAGGTAAGGGTCGTAAGGAACGATCCTTATGTCTACCGCGTGGAGATCTCGCCCGGATCGGCGGATGTTCCCGCCGGAAAATCCGTGAAATTCAAGGCGAACGTCTATGGAGAGTACGATTATGACAGCGGCGTCACATGGGCGATCCACGGCCAGAAGAGCCGCGACACCTTTATCGACAGCAACGGGCAGCTGAATGTTGCCGCCGCGGAAAGTGCCACCACGATCACTGTAACGGCGACATCACGGCAGACGCCTTCCGAGGCTGACAATGTTTTCGTCAGCGTTTCTTCCTATGACCACATGGTGAGCGTATCCGCATCTCCTGCGGAGGGCGGCAACGTAACCGGAGGCGGAAGCATCCGAAACGGGGGCAGCTTAAAACTCAACCAGTCCGCCAACAATAATTACCGCTTTGTCGGCTGGTTTGAAAATAATGCCCAGATCTCCACGGCTTCCCAGCTGGACCTTAAGAATATAACCGGAGACCGCAGCATTCAGGCCAGATTCGAACGCGTAAGCTGCAGGGTCAAGGCAGCCGTGAACAATACGGCTGCGGGTACCGTAACGGGTGGCGGCAGCGTGGACTACGGCGGAAATGTGACGCTGGAAGCGAAAGCAAATGACGGCTATACCTTTGAGGGCTTTGTGGAGAACAATAAAACGATCTCGACCTCCCCATCCCTTCAGATCAATAACATCACCTCCGACCGGAAGATCACGGCCGTTTTCCGCCAGTCAAGATTTGCCGTGAGTGTATCGGCAAATCCGGCGAATGCCGGCAAGGTCGAAGGCGGCGGCCAGTATCAGGAAAAAGCGAAAGTGACGGTAAAGGCAAAAGCCGAAAAAGGCTATGATTTCCTGGGATGGACACTGAACGGGCAGACCGTGGCCAAAACGGAGACCTATGTGATAAAGTCGATACAGAACAACTACAATCTTGTAGCTAATTTCGCCGCGCACAACACGCCGAATTACAAGATCTCCTCCATGATCGCGAATCAGGGCGGGGGGATCGTACCGAGCGGTGACAATCTTGTGGCGGAAGGCAGCAATGTCGTATATAATATCGTCCCCTTAAGCGGATACCGGATCCTGGCGGTAGCCGTGGACGGAGTGAATGTGGGGGCGGTTTCCCAGTATACTTTCGCCAATGTGAAAGCCGCGCACTCCATTGCGGCAAGCTTCGCGAAGATCGAGGATACTGTTCAGGCGAAGGATAAAAAGACGGCCGTAACGGATGATTCCGTGAAAAAGACGGAATCCACGCCGAAACCGGCGGCCACATATACGGAGGATTCGGCTGCCCGGGGGGCACTTCCCGAACAGGTGATCCTGGATGACGGTTCGGTTCCCACCAGCGTGGATGAGCTTTCCGCGCAGGAGATCTCCGATCTGAACAGCTTTTCGTCCGGGGAGACCATCAGTGAGGATTACGCGCCTGCGGATTTTACCGGAGGAATCCTGGCCAAGTATTCTCTGTCCGAGGAACAGGCAAGGACGCTGATCCGGCAGAACGGGGATCTTCCCCTTCTCAGGTCGGCTTTTGAGGAAGGATATCTTCAGATCACGGTAAACAGCAGCTTTGCGGACGTGGAACAGGAGACTTCGGTGGAGATGTATTATCCGAATCCGACCCTTCACAATTTTGAGGATGTAATTGCCACAAGCCTTAGCGAAGATGAAAAACTGGCTGTTCTCAACGGGACGGAAGTATCCTTTAACGTAAATCTGACGGAGAATGAGGAGATCGTGCCGGAGAGCATCAAGAAGCTGATACAGAAGCGGGTCGGTTACAAGGAACTCGATTACTTCAACTATGTGATCATGAAAACGATGGATTCCGAGAGCAAACTGGTATCCACGACGGAAAAGGAACTTGAGACGACCATCGTGATCCCGGAAAAATACCGGAAGGCAGGAAGGAATTACTGCATCCTGAGAGAACATAACGGGAGCGTCGATGTGCTGACGGATCTGGACGATTTTCCGGATACGATCACCTTCCGGACGAACAAGTTCTCGCAGTACGCCATCGCTTACGAGGCACTGAACGTAAATGTGATGATCCTGGTATTCTTCGGAGTGACCTTTGTGGCACTCATATTCGCGACGGTCTGCTATGTGAATCTGGTCAGATACCGGAGAAAGGCACGGCGTGCAAGGAAAGCCGGTCAGGATAAATAGACAAATAAACGAAAAAGCGGCTCCTTTCGGGGCCGCTTCGTTTTTGAGATCTGTCCGGACCTGCCTGATGTTTATTCCCAGAAAAGCTCATCCAGGGTCTTGTCAAGGGCCTTGCAGATGCTGATACACAGATTGATCGTAGGATTATAGTCACCTTTTTCGATGGCGCTGATGGTCTGGCGGGAGACACCGCAGATCTTCGCGAGATCGTCCTGGGAGAGATCCCTGCCCGCCCGGGCGGCTTTCAGCTTCAGATTCTTCATGATATTTCCCTCCTTTCCTCATGCTTCCTGATCTTCACGTCTGTCAACGAGGCTCTTGATGAAAAGCTCAATGATGACCGCAAGGATCAGAATCTCACAGAGTACATTAAGGAAAGGCGTGGAGAGCTTTCCGTCAACGATCATTCCGCCGCGAAGGAGCGAACCGATGATGGGGATCGCGTTCAGGATGAAAATCACCAGAAAGATAATATAGTACTTTTTGCGGTCGTTGTTGAGCCCCCAGTAAACATCATTCCAGATGCTGTAGCCGACCTGTACGATGCCGCCCGCAATGATCGCGCCGAAGTGGAGAAGGAAGTGCTCCATCGGAAGGCTGACGGATCCCATATCGAGAATGATCATGATCGCCTCATAGATCACTATGGTATAGAAGGCGTAGCGGTATGCGTTGTTACGAAGGTTTTTCTGACGTTCGTCATAATCCGTCTTTGCTTTATGATCGCGATTCGCGTATTTGAAAAGAACGATGCATAACAGGATGCCGACGATAAGTCCGATTGCTACGGGTACGGATGTTAAAATATTCATTATGTATTCTCCTTTTATTCGTGCTACAATAGGTTTCGATTGTTGCTTCGGGTGACCCCGTTTTGCGCGCCTGCAAGGCATGAGCTCTTTGCCTTACGAGCACATCATATCGCCTTTATGGAAATATGTCAAGTATATTTTACAAAAAAGTTGAAATAATTTCCAAATGTCTATTCAGGAAGGAATAGTGACATGAAAGAGCATGAATACACCCACTATGTGAACTACTATGAAACGGACAGAATGGGGATCACACACCATTCGAATTACGTACGCTGGATGGAGGAAGCGCGACTCAGCTTCCTTGACAGCATCGGCTGGAGTCTCCTCCGCTTTGAAGAGGAGGGCGTGGTCTCACCGGTGGTGAGCCTGGAGTGCCGTTACAAAAAAACGACCACCTTCGGGGACAACGTAAAGATCACGGTGAAACCGGAGAGCTTCAACGGGGTGAAACTCAGTCTTTCCTATCTTATGAAAAACGAAGAAGACGAGATCGTATTCGAGGGCAGCTCCATGCACTGCTTCCTCGACCGGAACGGATATCCGCTTCGGATGAAAAAGGATTATCCGGAGTTTTACGAAAGCCTCAGGGGGCTGCTTGAATGACGGCCTTTCCGAAGCGGTTCTCTTTTTCGGGGTTTTATAGTACAATACACAGGAAAGACAGATAATAATGCAATGAAATCATAAATCAATTCTGTAAAGGGAGGAAAAGGAATGGAACGTTATTATCAGGAGGCGCTGGAATGCGCTTCCCCGGAAGAAATGCGGAAGGTGCAGGATGAAAAACTCATCGCGCAGGTAAAACATGTATGGGACAATGTGCCTTACTACAGGAAAAAAATGGAGGAAAAAGGTCTGACACCCGACGATATCCAATCGATCGATGACCTTCACAAGCTTCCGTTTTTATCCAAAGCGGACTTAAGAGAAGCCTATCCCTACGGTCTCGTCGGAGTGCCTCTTAAGGACTGCGTGAGGATCCAGTCCACTTCCGGCACGACCGGAAAGAGAGTGGTGGCCTTTTATACAAAGGAGGATATCGACCTCTGGGAGGACTGCTGCGCGCGGGCGATCACGGCCGCGGGCGGCACGAATGAGGATGTCTGCCAGGTATCCTACGGATACGGACTTTTCACCGGCGGCCCCGGACTGAACGGCGGCTCCCATAAGGTGGGCTGCCTTACGGTTCCCACCAGTTCCGGCAATACCGACCGGCAGATCATGTTTATTATGGATCTTCAGGCAACGATCCTCTGCTGCACGCCGAGCTATGCGGCATACCTCGGAGAGAGGATGAAGGAGATGGGATACGGACCGGACGACATTCCGCTGAAAGCGGGGATCTTCGGCGCGGAAGCCTGGTCTGAGGAGATGCGGCACGATATCGAAAAGAACCTCGGGATCAAGGCCTATGACATTTACGGACTGACGGAGCTTTCCGGCCCCGGCGTCTCCTTTGAATGCTCGGAGCAGAAGGGCATGCATGTGAATGAAGACCATTTCATTCCCGAGATCATCGATCCGGAAACGGAAGAGGTGCTTCCGGTAGGTGAGCAGGGGGAACTCGTGTTTACGGCTCTTGATAAAAAGGCATTTCCGCTGCTCCGTTACCGTACCCGGGATATCTGCCGGCTCTCAAGAGAAAAGTGCTCCTGCGGGCGTACGCTGATCCGTATGGCGAAGCCGATGGGCCGCTCCGATGATATGCTGATCATCCGAGGCGTGAACGTATTTCCGAGCCAGATCGAGACGGTACTTCTTAACCACGGCTACGGTGCCAACTATCAGATCCTCGTGGGCCGCGAGAACAATACGGATACGTTTGAGGTCAAGGTGGAGATGACACCCGAGATGTTCACGGATAATCTGGGCGAGGTTTCCGCGAGACAGAAGGAGCTTTCCGACGGCCTGAAGTCCATGCTCGGCATCAAGGCGAAGGTTACGCTTGTGGCGCCGAAGACCATCGAGCGGAGCGAAGGAAAAGCGGTCCGCGTGATCGACACCAGAAAGATTTAAGGAGGGAGATTCGTATGGCTATTAAACAGATTTCGGTTTTTCTGGAAAACAAACCCGGCACGCTGAACCGGATGACTGCGGTCCTCGCTGAGCATGAGATCGGTCTTCGGGCACTGTCCGTCGCCGAGACGAAGGATTTCGGGATCGCCCGGATGATCGTGGACGATGTGCTGGCCGCGACGAGTGTCCTTAAGGACGCGGACTTCATCGCGTCTCTGACTCCCGTACTCGCATTCGAGATCCCGGACGAGACCGGCGGCCTTAATAAACTTCTGAATGTCTTTACGGAGACGAAGGTCAATGTGGAATATATGTATTCTTTCCTTGGAGGCAAAAAGACGAGCAGTGCTTATATGATCTTCCGTGTGGCCGATACCGCAGCCGCGGAGTCCGCGCTTATCGCGAAAGGGCTTAAGCCGTTAAGACAGGAGGAAATGGAAGAGATCTGATCCGGGATCCGCTTATATTGCGATATCGGAAATATGTTCATTATGAAATACCCGGGAGACGGGTTCATTCTCCCGGGTATTTATATGTCCGCGTTTCCGGATCCGAATCGCTGCTTTTGAAAGAAGAGGACAGAAGATTTCCGTTGGCATCATACTCATAGGTCCTGACACTGTAAACGGTATTATCCTCCGGCTTCATACTGATATCAAAGACCTTCAGATCCTCAAAAACAAGATCGGAAGGGTCGAAACTGCACATAAGAGCTTCCCGGACGAGCATTCCGGCGTCGTTGTATTCCCATTCCTTTCTGAGATAATAGACCGCGCCGTCTATGGTTTCCTTTGTTTCCTCATCATAGGTATGACCGTCTATCATATATTCCGCGATGACCTTATTCCGCTGATAGGTAAAATCGATCATCGGGAAATCCCCGTCTTCAAGGAGGCACTCCGGCCCTTCATGATCACCGGTCTCATCCTTCTGACCTTCAAAAAGTCTTACGACCTTAAGCTTTTCGTCCCCGAGTTCCGGGATACGGACAGATGCGTTCTCAAGACCGAAAAGGGCAATGCTCGCGCTCTGGATCCGCCCGCCCGCATCGTAGGTAAGAAGATCCGAAAGATCACCTTCGTGGACTTCACCGTCATCATCCGTGATCCTGTATTTCTTTAAAAGCCCGTGATCGATGCGGCACTCTTTGATAAACTCCCCTTCCGGCACATCGGAAGAATACCGCTTTACGGAGGCGGACACGCATTCCCCCGTCTTTGTGTACTTATTTATATGATCGATGGAATCCTGCCCCTCTTCGGAACTCAGTGTCGCGGTGTAGCCGTCATCGGAGTAGATGAGCACCTCTTTCAGGGCTTCCCCTGTCTTTTCGGACTCCATTATCCTTACGGAGGGCTGATAAGGCAGCTCTTCTCCGGAATCCGAAGCGGTATTTGCCGGTTCCTCCCCTTCTTTGCCGGTGTCACCGGATCCGGCACCCTCCCCGATATCCGCTGCGGCGGATAAATTCTCATCATTCCCGGAAATGTTTTCACTGCCTGTTTCTTCCGCAGGCTTTGGAGCAGGGGCTTTCTCTGCGCAGCCGGCAGCCGGGAGGCAGAACAGAATGACGGTTATGATAAGGAACGTAAGATGATGTTTTTTTCTCATAGAGGGCTCTCCGTGTGCGATTCTTTCATATATATTATAAAAGCGGGTGTTTTTTACGTCAACAAAATGCGGTGGGAAAAGGTCCTTCGGAGGGGGTCTCGATACCATATCTTGTGGCATTGAAAAAGCCTTGCCACAAGTTTTAAAAACCTTGAAAAATAAAGGGAAAACGCCGTTGACAAGAAAAAAATCACGGTGCTATAATGAATATCCGCCGGTACTTGAAGAATTCAAAAAAATAAGGGAAAAAACCTATTGACTTAAGGAATTCTTCGTGATACTATATCGGAGTTGCGCCGCTAAGGATAAGCGGTGAGAACCTTGAAAACTGAACAGCAATGCAGCCCTGAAAATTCCTAATAAACGTATCCGGAAAACTCTGAAGA
>JAILLW010000127.1 GCA_024692955.1 Lachnospiraceae bacterium
CATGAAGTTAGTACCTTTAGGCGACAGAGTGGTTTTGAAACAACTTGAAGCAGAGGAGACGACGAAATCCGGCATCGTGCTTCCGGGCGGAAGCAAGGAAAAGCCCCAGCAGGCAGAGGTGATCGCGGTAGGCCCCGGCGGGATCGTTGAGGGCAAGGAGGTCGCAATGCAGGTTAAGAAGGGCGACAACGTGATCTATTCCAAGTATGCCGGCACGGATGTGAAGCTCGGGGAAGAAGAATATATCATAGTAAAACAGTCGGATATCCTGGCGATCGTTAAATAAGCATTCTGCTAATCATAAAAAAGGAGATGAAATAAAATGGCAAAAGAGATCAAATACGGAGCGGATGCCCGCGCTGCACTCGAAGCGGGCGTGAATAAGCTTGCGGATACCGTAAGGGTGACGCTGGGCCCCAAGGGAAGAAACGTAGTCCTCGATAAAAGCTACGGTGCCCCGCTCATCACGAACGACGGTGTGACCATCGCGAAAGAGATTGAACTTGAGGATGCCTTTGAAAATATGGGCGCGCAGCTTGTTAAGGAAGTTGCAACGAAGACGAATGATGTGGCAGGTGACGGTACGACGACGGCCACGGTCCTCGCACAGGCGATGATCACGAACGGAATCAAGAACCTGGCGGCCGGCGCGAATCCCATCATCCTTCGAAAGGGCATGAAGAAAGCCACCGAGTGCGCCGTTGAAAATATCCGGAAGATGAGCTCTCCCGTCAAGGGCAAGGAGCATATCGCGAGAGTGGCGGCCATCTCCGCCGGCGACGACGAAGTGGGACAGCTTGTTGCGGATGCGATGGAAAAGGTTTCCAAGGACGGCGTGATCACCATCGAAGAGTCCAAGACGATGCAGACGGAACTCGACCTTGTGGAAGGCATGCAGTTTGACCGCGGATATATTTCCGCATATATGGCCACGGATATGGAGAAGATGGAAGCAACTCTGGATTCTCCCTACATCCTGATCACCGACAAGAAGATCTCCAACATCCAGGATATCCTGCCGGTACTCGAGCAGATCGTTCAGTCCGGTTCGAAGCTCCTTATCATCGCGGAAGACGTGGAGGGCGAGGCTCTTACCACCCTGATCGTCAACAAGCTCCGCGGCACCTTCAATGTGGTAGCGGTCAAGGCTCCCGGCTACGGTGACAGAAGAAAGGCCATGCTTGAGGATATCGCGATCCTGACCGGCGGTACCGTGATCAGCTCGGATCTCGGACTTGAGCTTAAGGATACGACGATGGATCAGCTCGGCCGGGCAAAATCCGTTAAGGTTCAGAAGGAAAACACGATCATCGTGGACGGAGAAGGAAATAAGAAGGATATCGCGGGCCGGATCGCACAGATCAAGGCGCAGATCGAGGAGACCACTTCCGATTTCGACCGCGAGAAGCTTCAGGAAAGACTTGCGAAGCTCTCCGGCGGTGTAGCGGTGATCCGTGTGGGCGCAGCCACCGAGACCGAGATGAAGGAAGCAAAGCTTCGTATGGAAGATGCTCTTGCGGCTACCCGTGCGGCAGTCGAGGAAGGAATCGTATCGGGCGGCGGATCCGCATATATCCACGCTTCCAAGGAAGTAGCGAAGCTTGCCGACAAGCTGGAAGGCGATGAGAAGACCGGTGCGCAGATCGTTCTCAAGGCACTGGAATCCCCGCTCTTCTATATTGCGGCGAATGCGGGTCTTGACGGCTCCGTGATCGTAAACAAGGTACATGAGCAGAAGGCCGGCATCGGCTATGACGCCCTGAAGGATGAGTATGTGGATATGGTAAAGGCCGGGATCCTCGATCCTGCCAAGGTGACCCGCTCCGCGCTCCAGAACGCGACGAGCGTGGCGGCTACCTTCCTTACCACCGAATCCGTAGTCGCGAACATCAAGGAGGAGACTCCCGCGATGCCCGCAGGCGCAGGAATGGGCGGCGGAATGTACTAAACCGCGGATAAAGAGGTTACGGAGGGACGGGCGATGCCTGTCCCTCTTTTTGCGTTACGGTGCCGCTTGCAAAAAAGGCGGTTTTCCATTATAGTATAGGGATAAATATTCCCGACGATGATTCGAAAACAATGGACGGACAGCGAAAAACAAAACTGGTCTACGATTACGGTACGATCGAGAATATCGACGAATTCCAGAGTCCCGAGCAGTTGTACCGGGACCTTTTACTTCGCGTGCGCCGATATCATCCCTCCGATGATCTTTCCCTGATCGAAAAAGCATATGAGATCGCGGCGGATGCCCACAAGGGACAGCTGCGCAAATCCGGGGAACCCTATATCATCCATCCCCTCTGCGTCGGCATCATCCTGGCCGATCTCGAAATGGACCGGGAGACCATCGCGGCGGGGCTTTTGCATGATGTGGTGGAAGATACCGACATGACCTTTGAGGATCTGGAAAAGCTTTTCGGAAAAGATGTATCCTCCCTGGTCGACGGCGTCACCAAACTCGAGAAACTGCAGTTCGTTTCGGATGAAAGCGGAAAGCCGGACCGGGATGAGATGCAGGCGGAAAACCTCAGAAAGATGTTCCTCGCGATGGCGAAGGACATCCGTGTCATCATCATCAAACTGGCCGACCGCCTTCACAATATGCGGACGCTGAAATACCAGAGCCCGGAATCCCAGCAGAGGATCGCCCGGGAGACCCTGGATATTTATTCCCCCATCGCCCAGAGGCTGGGGATCTCCAAGATCAAGGTCGAACTCGATGACCTTTCCCTCAAATATCTCCAGCCGGAAGCCTATTACGATCTGGCGGAGAAGATCGCCCAGAGAAAGCAGGAGAGGGAGGAATACATACAGGACATCGTGGACGAGATCGCGACCCATATCGAAAACGCCGGGATCAAGGCTCACATTGACGGCCGGGTAAAGCATTTCTTCAGCATATACCGGAAGATGCTCAACCAGAATAAGACCCTGGACCAGATCTATGATCTTTTCGCGGTGAGGATCATCGTTGATTCGGTAAAGGACTGCTATGCCGCCCTGGGTGCCATTCATGAGATCTATAAGCCGATCCCGGGGCGCTTCAAAGACTATATCGCGATGCCGAAGCCGAATATGT
>JAILLW010000072.1 GCA_024692955.1 Lachnospiraceae bacterium
CCGGACCAACCTCCGGGACAAGCCGAGTCAGGGTGAGGACAGTACCGTGATCTATACCCTTCCCAACGGCGAGACCGTGCAGAGGATCGGTCTTTCAGACAGCGGCTGGTCCAAGGTGGTTTATAAGGACCGGGTCCTTTATGCGGTCACGAATTATCTGACCACCGATCTTGAGGCGAAGCCGTCTCCTTCTCCGGAAAATACGGAGGACAGTTCTGTTAAGACGAAATTCGATACGCGGGATGAACAGGTGACCCCCAAGGATTCCGTCAACCTCAGGAAGCTTCCCAGTGTTACCGACGAGCGGGCCGAAGTCGTGGCTACGATCCGGAAGGGGACCGTGATCACGCGCACCGGGATCAACGAGGATGTGGGCTGGTCCAGAGTGACTTATGAAGGGCAGACGCTTTACTGTGTAAGCAGTTATATCGAACTTGCCAACCAGTAAAAGAAAGATTTTGAGGAAAAAGAATGGCAACGATCAAGGATATTGCGAAGGAATGCGGTGTTTCGATCGCTACGGTGTCGAACGTTCTGAACGGTAAGAACAAAGCCAGTCGGCAGACCGAGGAGAAGATCATGGAAGCCGTCCGGAAATACGGTTACCATCCGAACAGTATCGCGAAGGGATTAAGAAGCCGCAGATCGGGTATCATCGGGATCATCGCCGAAGATGTTGCCCAGTTTACGGTCCCGCCCATTATCGAAGCCATTATGCGAAGGCTTGAAGAAAGCAGCTATAAGACGTTTCTCATCAATCTGCGGCTGTATTCGCGATGGAAGAACAGCTGGTTCAACAATGAGGATCTGATAAAGACCGTGATCGACCCCGCCCTGAGGGATCTGGAATCCATGATGGTGGACGGGATCATCTATATCGCGGTGCATTCGAGAAATACCCATGTACTTTCCGGGATGCAGGGGCTTCCGGTGGTCATGGCCTATGCCTACGAGCAGTCCCCGGAGATCTTTTCCGTAGCCGTGGATGATGAAGAGGCAGGCTATGAAGCGGTGAAGCATCTTACGGAGTGCGGGCATAAAAGGATCGGGATCATTGCCGGTCTCAGGGACAATATGCATACACAGCTTCGCCTGAAGGGAGCGAAAAGGGCTCTTGCGGAGGCGGGAATCCTGTTTGACGAACATCTGCTGAGATATGCGGACTGGGATAAAGAAGCCGGTTACCGGGTATCCGGCGATCTTATGTCGGAAGGCGGGATCACGGCGATCTTTTGTATGACGGACCGGATGGCCGGAGGGCTTTGCCAGTATCTGGAAGAGCAGGGGCTGACCGTCGGACGCGATATTTCCGTTATGGGCTTTGATAATCAGGATCTGGCGGAATTCTGCAGACCGGGACTTACCACCATGGCACTTCCCCTGCAGGAGATCGGCAATACAAGCGCGGGAATGCTGCTTGACCTGCTTTCGGAGAATCCGGAGAACATACCGCCCAAAGGAAAGATCCCGGATCCTTTACGACTGCACTGTCAGCTTATCAAAAGGAATTCGGTATGCCGGATCTGATGCCGGAAGCGGCCGGATCGACAGGAAAAGGAGAAGAATATGGAAGATTTGCTTAAACAGATCCATGATATCGGGATCGTTCCCGTGATCGCCATTGAGGACGCAGAAAAGGCGGTGCCCCTTGCGAAGGCGCTGGCAAAAGGCGGACTGAACGCGGCGGAGGTAACATTCCGCACGGAGGCTGCCGAGGAGGCGATCCGCAAGATCGTGAAAGAGGTTCCCGATATGCTCGTCGGCGCGGGAACGGTACTTACAAATGAACAGGCCGACAGGGCCATCGATGCCGGAGCCCGGTTTATCGTAAGCCCCGGATTCAACCCGGCAACGGTCTCCCATGTATTGTCGAAGGGCGTACCGATGCTTCCCGGAACCGCCACCGCGGGTGAGATGGAGCAGGCTATGGCCATGGGACTAACCGCGGTGAAATTCTTCCCGGCGGAGCAAAACGGCGGCATCGGGAAACTGAAGGCTCTGGCGGGACCTTACAAGACCCTTCGCTGGATGCCGACGGGAGGGATCAATACCGGGAACCTTGCCGATTATATGTCATTTCCGCAGATCCTGGCCTGCGGCGGGACCTGGATGGTGAAAAAGGATCTGATCGAAGGGGAAAAATGGGACGAGATCACCGCGATCTCCAAAGAGGCGGTACGGAAGATGCTTGGACTTTCTCTTCGTCACATCGGGATCAATTCCGAAAACGATGAAGAGGCGGAAAAGACAGCCGGACTCCTTGAGACCTTCTTCGGTATGGAAGCAAAAGCCGGCAAAAAGAGCATCTTTGTCGGAGAAGGCTTTGAGATCATGCGGTTTGAGGGCCGGGGAACCAGGGGACATATCGCGGTGGAAGCCAATGATGTTGACCGGGCGATTTACCATCTTTCCCGGGCAGGTGCTTCTTTCGATGAAAGCACGAGGGAGACCGACGGTAAGGGGACGCGTTTCATTTATCTGGACGGAGAATTCGGAGGCTTCGCGATCCATCTGATCCGGAAATAAAAGGTTTACATAATTTATAATAAGTTTACATAATTTGGAGGATCGATCATATGGGAAAAATCGTAACTTTCGGTGAGATCATGTTAAGGCTGGCACCCAACGGCTATTACCGCTTTTTTCAGGACGACCAGCTGCAGGCGACTTTCGGAGGCGGGGAGGCGAATGTGGCCGTATCCCTGGCCAATTTCGGGATGGAAAGCGTTTATGTTACGAAGCTTCCTTCTCACGCCATCGGACAGGGGGCCGTAAACCAGCTCCGCTATTTCGGGGTGAATACGGATATGATCGCCCGCGGCGGTGACCGGGTGGGAATCTATTATCTTGAAAAAGGCGCTTCCCAGAGGGGTTCCGTATGCATTTACGACCGGGCACATTCCGCGATCCAGGAGGCTTCCCCTTCGGACTTTGACTGGGATAAGATCTTCGAAGGGGCGGAATGGTTCCATTTCACAGGGATCACCCCGGCCCTCGGCAACAATCTGGTCGGGATCTGTCTTGATGCCTGCAGGGCGGCGAAAGCCCACGGCGTAAAGATCTCCTGCGATCTGAATTATCGCGGAAAACTCTGGACGAGGGAGGAAGCCCGCGAGGCAATGACGAAACTCTGCGAATATGTGGATGTCTGCATCTCCAACGAAGAGGATGCGAAGGATGTTTTCGGGATCGAAGCGGAAGGAAGCGACATCACGGGCGGAAAACTGAATACGGAAGGGTATAAGTCGGTGGCAAGACAGCTTGCGGAGCGTTTCGGCTTTGAGAAGGTGGCGATCACGCTGCGCACTTCGATCTCCGCGAATGACAACGATTGGCAGGGAATGCTCTATGACGGCAGTGACTGCTGCTTCTCAAAACAGTATCATCTGCATATCGTGGACCGTGTCGGGGGCGGAGACAGCTTCGGAGCGGGACTCA
>JAILLW010000095.1 GCA_024692955.1 Lachnospiraceae bacterium
TACGAACAACTCTTATTGAAGAACCAGATCTGTTTCCCGCTGTATGCATGCAGCAGGAAGATCGTAGGCAATTACACGCCCTATCTGAAACCTCTGGGACTCACTTATACGCAGTATATCGTGATGATGGTCCTTTGGGAGAAAGAGAGCGTGAACGTAGGACGGCTGGGCGAGATCCTTCATCTGGACGCCGGGACCCTTACGCCTCTTTTAAAGCGCCTCGAGAAGGCGGGATATGTGACGAGGGAGCGGTCAAAGGAAGACGAGAGGGTCACTCTGATCCGCATCACGCCCGAGGGGGAAAAACTGAAGGAAGAATGTAAGGACATCCCCCTGAAGATGGCATCGGGCGGATCGGCGCTCACGGAAAAGGACGCGAAGGAGCTTTACAGGCTGCTTTATCTGTTCCTTGACGAAAAGTAAAGGAAAGAAAAAGGAGGAAAATCATGACGTACGCAGTAAGATATTACACCAAAACCGGAAACACGAAGAAACTCGCGGAGGCGATCGCCGGGGAACTCGGCGTGGAGGCGCTCCCCATCAGTGAGCCCTGCTCCGAGGCCGTGGACTATCTGTTCCTCGGAAACTCTTATTACGCATTCAACATCGATCCCGAAGTGCGGGATTTCGTGGCATCCCTTGATAAAAGCAGGGTCGGAAAGATCGTGAACTTCGGTTCCGCCGCGATGCTGAACTCCACCTGGAAGAAGGTAAAGGCAGAGGCGGATAAGGCCGGGATCCCGATGGATGAAAAGGAATTTCACTGCAAAGGCGAATTCAAGGCATTTCATAAGGGAAGACCGAATGAGGACGATCTGAAGGCGGCCGCGGAGTTCGCAAGGCAGTATAAGTAGGTGATCTGCCGGCGGGCGGGATTTGCGAGGTGAATTACGGAGAATGGCGAGGCTCATTAATCTTATTCTGATCATCCTGGAACTGGTGGCATTCGGAAAGGTTCGAAAGAACCGGAGTCTGAAAGAAGGACTGATCTATTACACGCAGCTATCCAATCTTATGACACTTGTGTCATCTTTTCTGTTGGTGATCTTCGGACTGAAATATCCGGTTGAGGTATTGAGGTTCCTTTCGGTGAGTATGCTGGTCATGACCTTTTTTGTCACGACCTGTATCCTGGTTCCGATGTCCGGGAGGATCAGGGAGCTGCTCTTTTGCGGAAGCGGGCTTTTTCATCACCTGATCATTCCGGTGCTCTCGACGCTTTCCTATCTGTTCGCGGAAGATCGTGTGAGCATCCGCTGGATCCTGCTTCCTGTAGCGGTTACCCTGATCTATGGGCTGACTATGCTGTATCTTAATGCAAAGGACCGTGTGGACGGTCCTTATCCTTTTTTCCGGATAAAAAAGACAGGTGTCCGGCTGACCGTAATCTATATGGCGGGGCTTACCCTGGCGGTCTCTCTTCTTTCCGCGGCGGTTGGATACAGACCTTCGAAGACCGGGATCCGGTATGTCTTCGTTCACGGCCTTGCAGGCTGGGGAAGCTATGATGACCTTGATGAGTTTTTCCCCTACTGGGGACTTTCCGGCGGGAGCATTATCCGATACCTGAACAACCGGGGATATGAGAGTTTTTCGGCCTCCGTGGATCCGACCGGGAGCGCCTGGGACCGGGCCTGCGAACTGTATGCACAGCTT
Organism: Lachnospiraceae bacterium; assembly: GCA_024692955.1. Classification (GTDB taxonomy): domain Bacteria; phylum Bacillota; class Clostridia; order Lachnospirales; family Lachnospiraceae; genus JAILLW01. The sequence goes on from JAILLW010000095.1 coordinate 1,657, forward strand.
ACCGGGACAAGGGTGGATTACGGAGCGGTACACAGCAGGAAAGCGGGGCACGAACGCTTCGGTGAGGATTATACAGGAAGAGCGCTCATGGACGATTTCGACTCGACGAAAACGGCCCTGATCGGACATTCCTTCGGGGGTGCCACCGTAAGGCTCTTTTCCGAAATCTTAAGGAACGGCTCCGAAGAAGAACGGGCCGGTACCGAAGGATCCGATCTTTCTCCGTTCTTTGCGGGAGGGCACGGACGAAATCTCGTGGCGGTGGTGACTCTTGCCGCTCCGACGAACGGGACCACTGCCTATGATCTTTATGAGGACGAAGGCTTTGACCGGGATGCCATCCGTATTCCGGAAGAATATGAGAAAAACAGCGATGCCGTGTCGAAGCGGACAAAGGCCGTGTCGGACGGCCGGGCTTCCTTTGACTTCGCGGCCTTTGATATGCATATTGATAACGCGCTTTCGCTGAACGGGAGGATAAGTACGTTTGAGGACGTATACTACTTTGCATATCCCTGTTCCTCCACGGTCAGGGATGAGAGCGGTCTCGTTTCCCCGGATCCGGCTCTTACCGAGAATATCTTCATGAAGGGCGCGATCTATATGAGCAGATATACCGGGGTCACGAAGGGAGGAGTTCCGGTCGATGAATCCTGGCAGCCGAACGACGGACTGGTAAATGAGATCTCCGCGGGCGCTCCTTTTGGTGCTCCCAAAGAGGACTACCGGGAAGGTGTTTCCCTTATGCCCGGGCGGTGGTATGTGATGCCGGCCTTCCGGGGTGATCATATGTCTTTGCAGGGGGGGCTTACGAAGCGGATCAATGTGAGGCCTTTTTATCTTGAACTTGTAAAACTGATTTCCGGATTATAGTATAGATATTATGAATGAGATCACATATGAGGAACTGAATTCGCTTGATAAGGACTCCTTCGTGCTCATTGACATCCGGGATGAAGGGCTGAGGGCCTACGGGATGATCCCGGGGGCGATGGCGATGGATCCGGATGCGGATCCCGATTGCACGAATGAAAAACTCGCGACGGTCCCGGAGGGGAAGAAAGTAATCTTTTACTGCGAGATCGGGCGAAGGACGAGGGAGTATGAGGCCGCCCGGTTTCCGTCCGGAAGGGAGTATTTAAGCCTTGCGGGCGGCTATGTCGGATATGTGCGGTCCGTCACAAAAAGCCAGAGTGACACCGGAGAAAAACAGCGGCGGGCCGAGGAGAGTATCCGGAAAAAATTCCATAAACAGCTCTTTACTCCTTTCGCGAAAGCCTGTAAGACCTACCGGCTGATCTCGGAAGGAGATCATATCGCCGTCTGTATCTCGGGCGGCAAAGATTCGATGCTGATGGCCAAACTGTTTCAGGAGATCAAAACCCACAGACAGTGCAATTTTGAACTGACGTTTCTGGTCATGGATCCGGGCTATAACGAGGCGAACCGGGCGCTGATCGAGAGCAACGCGAAAGCGCTGGGGATCCCCATCACCATATTCGAAAGCGATATCTTTGATACGGTGGACACCATAGAAAAGAATCCCTGCTACCTGTGCGCAAGGATGCGGCGCGGCTACCTTTACAGCAGGGCAAAGGCACTCGGCTGCAACAAGATCGCCCTTGGGCATCATTATGACGATGTGATCGAGACGATCCTTATGGGAATGCTGTACGGGGCCCAGATGCAGACCATGATGCCCAAGCTTCACAGTACGAACTTTGAAGGGATGGAACTGATACGGCCGCTCTATCTGGTCAGGGAGAGCGATATCTGCGCGTGGCGGGATTACAACGATCTGCATTTTCTTCAATGCGCCTGCCACTTTACGGATACCTGTACAACCTGCCACGAGGACGGGACCACTTCCTCGAAGAGGCTGGAGACGAAGAAGCTGATCGCGGAACTGAAGAAGGAGAATCCGTTCATCGAATCCAATATCTTCAAAAGCGTCGAGAACGTGAACCTCGATACGCTGATCGCCTACAAAAAAGACGGCGTCCGTCATCACTTTCTCGACGCATACAAATGATCCTTACGGCTCCAAAACAAACTGTTCGATATGCTTCTTCTTTTTCGGCTTCACGGTCACTTTCGCCCAGGCGGAACCGTAAGAGCCGTCAAGGTTAGTCCAGCTGTATTCCACATAACCGCTCATCCCGTTCGAGCTCTTCCCGGTATAGGCATCATCATAATCCTTCGGCGCGCGGATGCAGGTCAGTTTTCCGTCGACGCCGCCTGTTGCCGCCGTGGTCGCAAATACCGTCCGGAACCGGTTGATATGTCCCTTGACATTCACGCCGCGCTCGTTTCCTGTGAAGGCCGCGGAGCTCACGTTTCCGATGAATAAGATATTGTCCATTGTCTTAAAGCCGATCGTATCCTGCGAGCCGAAGTTCTTAAACTGCGTCTTCGCCATCGTGACCTTCGCCTTCGGCGCGGATGATGCTTTGACCTTCACGACTGCAGTATCCGCGATGCCTGAGGCTTCCTCGTCTACGGGCGTGACCGTGAAGGAGTAAGTCCCTTCAGGGATGTCAAAGAGGGATTCGCCATCCGCGATCCTGGGATCTTCCGGATCCGCAGCCTCCGTGTCATATCCCGCATAATCGATCGTAAATTTCCCGTTCGCGTCGGTATAAACCACAAATTTACCCGGAATGTTTCCGATCACGGTGCCTGCCAGCGCTCCGGATGATATGTGTTTCGAAATGATCCCGCGCATCGCATCGTCCTTCGTGTAAAGCACCACACCACCGTTCACGGGCTTTCCGCCCTTCTTTACGGTATAGGTCACTCTGTTGATGCTTCCTGCGTTTTCATAGGCCTCCGCGCTGTCGAAATAAAGGGTATTGAAGATCTTTCCGCCGTTATCCTTCGTAATGAGCTTTTTCTTTTTCGCGTTCCATGTCCGATACGGATTGCTCGCGGCGACCGTGGTCTTTACGCTTTTCGGTGCGAACAGTTTATTCGTGATACGGATCACGGTTTCCTCATTATTCTTCGTTTTGTCCGTGATCGTAAGCACCGTCTCACGGGCTGTCGGGTTCAGTTTATAGGCCGTACCCGGATAGTATTCGTGGGTTTCGGGATCATAGATGAGTCCGGAGCTTATCTTCTTCGCGCCCGCCTGTTTCAGGGAATGGCTGATCATCGCGTCATGCGCGCCGGTCACATACAGGGTCATATACTGTCCCGCAGGATACCCGTTGGTGGCGGTATAGCCTTCTTCGGTCTTTTTCAGGATCGATTCCCCTGACGCGTCGAGCAGGTCAAACTTCAGATCCTCATCGCTCTTGATCGTAAACTCCACGGTCTTCGTCTTATTCGTGCCGTCCGTGCTCTTTGCTTTGACGCTCGCCTTGTTTGTGATCTTATTGGCATCTGCGCCGTATACGGATCCGTCTGCATTCTTGCGCGCCGCCAGATTTTTCAAGGTGTAAGACGCATCCATGCTCTGCATCTCCGCATCCAGGAAAACGATCGCTCCGTTTACTTCGTTCGAATAATATTCGCTGCCGTTTTCGATCATATTTCCGTCGATCGTCAGATAGGACGGCACCTGCGTCTGCGCATGCACTTTGACAGGTACCGCGTATTTTAAGGTCCGCCCCGCGTAATCCGCCGCTGTCGCGCAGACATACAGCGTGAGCCCTTCCTCGGGGATCACATAGTTCTTCGCGATCGTAATGGTGCCGTTTTTGATCGTGATGTTCTTTCCGTAGCTGACCGGATCTCCCATGCTCTTGATCTCGAGGGTATACGAATTATACTCGACACTCTCCACAAAGGACCATTTCAGTTTCTTTGAGGGAAGCGGTTTGGTCACCGGATAGATGGCAGCCTTGACCTTGACGCTCGCCTTCTTTCCGGGTGCCTTGTAGATCTTGTCCGGTGCCTGCAGCATGATATTGCTGATACCCTGATTGAGGGTCAGCGTCTGCGAACAGGTGATATCTCCGCCGTTCTGTTCTGCCGCGTAGGCCACAATCCTGATCTTGCCGATGAGATCCGGATGCTGTTCATCTGCCCCGGCCCCGGCCGCGGAAGGTGTCAGGTAGATACTCCCGTTCTCATAACGGATGACATCCCGGTCCGCTTGATTCTCCGTGGAATAAAGTACCCGGCCACCCGTCGTCTGCACTTCCACTTTCTTAAGCCGCTGTACCGTCGGGTAGACACCCCTTGAGATCTCGCCGCAGGAGACCGTACCGATATAGATCTCGTCCATGGTGTTGTAGAGTTTCTTCGGCAGGTACTTATCCTTCCTGAATTTGAGGGAAGTCGGGAATGTGCATTCGGGATCGGTCGTAAGGGTCTTTTCGAAGTGGACTTTTTTGCCGTCCACTTCCCCGGAAGCCTTGATCAGCTTGGACGGGTCATAACTGCCGTTTGCCCCGAGTCCCGAAACCTGTATAAGATCGATGGTCACATCGTATGTGATCGCGTTCGGCTCAAAGGAAGCCTCATCTTTGGCAAGGTTCAGCGTATACTGTCCGGTATTCGCAGGTACCGGCAGATTCGCCACCGTCTTCACCAGCCCCTCTGTCTCATCTGTCGTAGCCGCGTTGATGAGGTAGTACAGTCCTTCAGGGATATTGTTTTCTCCCCAGTAGCCGCTGAAATCGGCCTTCGTAAGATCAAAGGTAAAGCCGTCGGGCTCCGGCGTCACGGTGATCTCCGAAAGATCGGATTTTTCGACACCTTCGGTCGTAACTTTGAGCGGCATCTTACTGATATAGGCATCGGGTGCCTGCGAAACTGTTTTCACTGCCCTGTCCGCGGGATCGTAAAGTGCAGGATATTTTTCACGATACCAGAATTCGTCTGTAAGATACAGGGTAAGATCTGTGGATGTAAGAAGGTCCGTCTGATCCGGGCTCGTCCGGAACTTAACAAAATGCATAACATCGCCATCATGCGTTTCCAGAACAGGATTCAGCTTATTCGCTCCGGTTCCCGTAAGGAGTACCCTGACACGGCTGAAATCAAAATCTTTCTCCGGAGTATATATCGAAACAGTACTCACGTTTCCGAGATTTATTAATTCCGCGTCAAGATTGTTCTCTCCCGCAAACTTAATGTCACTTCTCGTAAGCGCCTGATTCACATCAAACTTTACGGTCCACCGGTACTTCGGTATCTCATCTTCTTCATCGGTTGATATCGTCTCCTCGGATTTGATGCAAACGGTCACGGTCTTTCCCTGAAGCTCACCGCTTCTGAGGATAAGTTGCTTGGCATCCCAATTATGGCCCTCGAACGCATTGTTTTCCTGCATCGGCTCACCGGACTCGTCCGTGGTAAATGCGCTGACGACCCATTGTGAGTCATCTGCGATGGTAAGCGGAGTCTTTCCGTCGAGGATATATAATCTCGGCGTTACATGATGATCCGTCTTAAGAACGGCCCCGTCCTCCACGGGTTCGTTATCGACATACAGGGTCGGAACAGATCCCGTGGAGTTGTAAACTTCATAATATTCATCCACGGATTTTATGGAGAGCGATAAGGGTTTGTTCTTCCCGTAATCTCCGGTGATCACTACGCTTTGTCCGTCGATTTCCCCGTCATTGAAAAGCCAGTCAAGGAAAGCCTCATTCACCTCAGCATCGCTTAAGGTCTCGTCCGCTTCCCTGATCGTGGCCTTCTTCGCGTCGGCGTTCTTCTTTGATATCGCGCAGGTTCCGTAGAGAGAATAACCGGCCGCCGGTGTCACGGTGATATCCGCTTTTTTACCATAGGAAACCTCCACGGCATCCCCGTCGTCGAGTTCGGAGCGGCCGTTTTTCTGCATCGCCTCGCCGTTTACCCGGATCACGGTCTTTGCGGAGTCTTTTTCCTGTATTACTCTGATCTGCTGTTTCTGATAACCGGTCCGGATCACGGAAGCTTTAGCCGTAATGCCCTTTCCGGCGAGGGCCGCCTCGGTCACGACTTCAAAAGGAAGTACAAAGGACCATGCTTTGCCTGAATACTTAAGGGGAACCGAGAATTTGTCACCGCCTTCCACACTGCAGTTTACCGCGCCTGTAAACAGATAATTGTCGGTCGTATCGGCAGGGTCGATCGTAAGATAACAGATCACACCCGCCGCGGACAGGTTGCTCAAATGATCATTAGAGGAATGGATACTTACGGTCTGATACTCTGAAACGCTTCCGCCGGCAGTATACTCCGCGCTTGCGGGTTCCGCGCTGATCGTGATCCGGTCCGTCGGCATCACGGCGCCTTCGACTGTTACGGCGGTATCTGCCGTCAGTTTTCCGAGCTCATAACTCGTACTGCAGTTTCCATACTTAAGGACAGATCCGTCTTTCTTTACCCTGACAAAGCTGATATAGGACATCGTCGTACTGTAGCCGTCATCGATCGATGCCTTCGAGAGCACTACAAAGTTTCCGGCATGGAACTCCGTCGTGATCGTGCCGGTACCGTCTTCCGCATTCTTTACCCATCCTTCGTCGGTATCGCTGAAGCTTCTGACCTTCACGGGTTCCGCGCCTTTTTGATAGTCCTCGCGGGAGTGGTATTCCTTAACCTTCAGGAATTTCAGGTATTCGCCGCTTACCGTGAAGGTAAGGATTTTCCGCGGGATCGCCCTTGCCTTGGAAGTGATATGAATGTGTTTTCCGCTCTTGACGGCAGTCGCCACATCTTCCTTCGCGATGCGATATTCCGTCACGCCGGTATTCGGATCCGTGAACGGCCGGACCATCACTGCGGTCAGATCCGAGTTGTCGCCGATTCCGACCGACGGCGGGAGGAATACCGCGTCATAATCCGTCAGACCGTCATTCAGTCTGGAAGTGAACACGATCTCCCCGCCTGTTGTGATGGATTTCATGGAACTTCCTGCGATCTTCCTTTCTCCTTCTATGAAAGCCGTTTCCGTAAACTGCTTATCGTTTTCGTCCGACGGCAGGTTTTTACCGAATGCTTCCCAGATGTCTATGACCACCGGATCATAGGGCGTCACGGTAAGTTCGTTCACCCCTTCCCCGTTCTCCTCATTCGCTTCGGGATCGTCTTCAGGCTCGACAGGCGTGATAAGATATTTTCCGGCTCCGCCTGCAAGCGTGGTATCCTCGGGAAGCGCCTCGATCGCCATGCCGTTAAACTGTACGGAATCCCAGATCAGGATCATGTCGTCGGTGCTGTTTGAGCCGTTTTCAACTCCCTGCTTCGGCGTAATGTCAAGCGCGAGTACATTGCCGTTCGTGACTACTACAGTAGCAGTCTGCGCGTTCTCCTCATAGGCCACCGTTCCTTCGGAACCGACGGTGGTGTAGACCGGCTTTCCGTTCCCATCGGTCGATACCGAATATTCCTGATATTTTATGGAAGTTACATTTTTGTTTCTGCGGAAGGTCACGCCAAGCTTCTCGGGCCCTGCCTCAGCATCGATGACGATCTGCTTCTTGTTCCGGATCGCGTATTCGATCTCCTTTTGCGGGATCTTCCAAAGGGTCTTCCCGTCGTTCAATACCTTTTCCGCGTCTTTTGCCGCCTCATTCCCGATCCGGTAAGTGGCCTTTCGCACCGCATAGTTCTCTTCCGCGTTCAGGGTAAAGAGGAAATCCGCGCGGTTCACATATGCTACCTCCTCGGTAGACCCCCCCTCGTAATAGTAACAGATCGTGGTAAAGCAGCTCTCCTCCGGGACATAGGGATCGGTTGGGGCCAGATGGGGTACATTCTCCGCCAGGCGTATGCGGGCTGCAGGCATTGTTTTACCGATAATGACCAATTCGGCATATTCAATATCAGGTGTCAAAGTTATGGCATCTGTCTGGATCGGACCATCTTCTGCAACCTCATATGTGGCTATTTCTTCATAGCTAGCATCATTTAGATGAAAACCCATTTCTATGGCGCTGACCAAACTGATTCTGCCCATATATCCTTTAAAACGATCCTGTTCTTCAATTTCTTCGTCACTATAGGTCCAGCCCGTCACTTTCAGGGCATTGCCCGCATCAATTGTGATATAGCCAAAATAAAGGTTTTCATCCGTGAAAGTCAGAGTTTTCTCCTCCCCTTTTTCCATCCAGATGGGCGAACCGTCATCCGCGGTACCGGGCTCCGTTTCAATATAGGTGAGCGAACTGACCGCGTCATCAATCAGGACTGAAGCATTTATTGTCACCCAAACCTGCGGGTTCTTTACTTCGATGGTCCCGGTCTGGTCTTCCGTATAGAGTCCGGATTTCCAGGCATTACTTTTTTTGTCATATTGAATTTCGCTGTCCCCGACACGGATGATGAGATTCAGGTAGTCTTCCTGGATCTCATAACCGTCTGCCGGAATGACCTCACTGATAAAGATCGGACTGCCGGATGCCATTGTGATATTAAGCTCATTGTTTACTGCCGGAACCTCCGTATCACCGATCCTGATCGCCTTTACATTCGTGGTGGTAAAGTGGATCGTAATAACCTGATCGCCCGGATCCAGCATGCTTTCCGCCGTCCGATCCTCCTCGTCAGCGTCCTCCGCGCCCGCCACGCCGTCTTTGGCAGAGGCGTTCTCAGCGGCTGCACTGTCGTCTTTGGCAGAGGCGTCAGCATCCCCGGTCCCGGACATTTCCGCAATTTCATCGGATGATACTTCGGCAGAGGCCTGGCTCGCGGTTGTACTGCCTTCTTCGACAGCGGCGTCTTTAGCGCCCGATCTGTCGTCTTTGGCAGAGGCGTCAGCATCCCCGGTCCCGTACATTTCCGCGATTTCATCGGATGATACTTCGGCAGAGGCCTGGCTCGCGGTTGTACTGCCTTCTTCGATCCCCGGCGCAGTTGAAAGCGGCGCGGCATAAGCTTGCGCCGGAAGCATGCCGCATACCAGCACCGCCGACAGGATGAGTGTCAGGATCCTCTTGGTCAGCTTCGCGGTTTTCCCCATAGTTTTCATTTCCTTCCCTTAAATGTTTTATGATTATGACCGCCGGTTTCTTCCCCAGCGTAACTGTCGCGTCCAGCCTGTGAACACATGAAAATTTTATCATATAACGGCGCCCTTCACAACGAGTTGCCGCGTCCAAAGCGAGTGAATCTCCCGCTTTACCTGTTGTTTCTCCCACTATATTTGTTGTATCATTAACTATCAATGAGCCACTGACCCCGTCCCCGGGGGTCATTTTTGGCGGGGCGGTACAAAAGTGTGTTGCAAATCAAGGAAATCGCCTGCCGCAACACATCCCAGCACATTTCATTTCTTACAACGGTCCGCTCCCGGGCGTGTGAGAAGAAGAATTTCATTGTACACACGCCCGGAAGAAGAAAGAAGGGCGTGTAAGGGCGTGCATGAAGACTGCTGCGGGCGCCCGCCGTGGATCCTATTTGTTCCAAGGCACGATTTGCGTGAGGCAGAAAGACACACGGAAAAAGACTTTCGCATATGGTCATTTTCCGCTGCGGTGCCTTTCATTGCCGGCAAGCATGTATCGGGAGCGCATTGTTCGCGTCAAGGCGGCGTATATATGTTGGCGTATATATGTTAGGGAAAAAATGACCCCCTAACACCGTCCCCGAGGCTCATTTTCAGGGCGAAAAAATGGACCACTAACCCCGTCCCGGGGGGTCATTCCGGGAGAAAGAGAAGAAGACCATGAGGATACTGATCGTCGAAGACGAGAAGGCCCTGGCGCAACTCATCAGCGACAGGCTGAAAAAGGAACGATATACGACCGATGTGTCGAACGACGGAGAGGAGGGGCTGTATAATGCCCTGTCCGGGATCTATGACCTCATCATTCTGGATATTATGCTTCCGAAGGTCGACGGGATCGAGATTCTGAAAGAACTGCGGAAGGAAGACCATGATGTTAAGGTCATCATGCTGACCGCGAAGGCGGAGCTCGACGACAGGCTGCTCGGCTTTTCCTGCGGGGCCAACGATTATGTGCCGAAGCCGTTTCACATCGACGAGCTTATCGCGCGGGTCAACGCGCAGCTGAACATCGGAAGGGCCGTTGATGAGACCCTGAAGTTCGGCGATCTTGTCCTTCACTATTCTTCCTCGGAGATCGGTTCGGAAAGATCGGGAGAGACCATCGGCGTGAACAACAAGGAATTCCAGCTTCTGGAATATCTGATGAACAATCCCGACCGTATTCTGTCGAGGGAGATGATCTATGACAGAGTATGGGGAATGGAATCCGATGCCCTGTCGAACAACCTCGAAGCGTATATGTCGTTTGTGCGGAAAAAACTGAAAATGATCGGCGCCGGAGTATCG
>JAILLW010000115.1 GCA_024692955.1 Lachnospiraceae bacterium
TATCCCGAGGCCGTGACTTTCCCGCCGTTTATTACGATCTTTCCGGTTTCTCCCTGGGCCGCGGAACCCATACCCGCTCCCGGAGTATCCTGTCTTATTCTGTATGTTTCCGCTGTGATCGATCCGCCGTTAATGATGATGGTTCCCGAGTCTTTATCGGAAGTAAAGGCAGTAACCTCTCCGCCGATGGCCGCGGATCCTATACTGTCGGAACGGGCATATAATTCACCCTTCCCGTAAACGGTAAGGGAATTCCCCTTTGTTACCGTGATGCCTCTCTGGGCCGTCAGTTTTGCGCCTTCTTCGAGAATGAGGGTCACATCCCCCGTGACTTTGATCCGCGTATTTTCGGAGAAGAATACGTTTCTGTCAACCAGGTAGGTATTGGGGCCTGTCCAGCTGACCGTATCTTGGGTGACCTTTATGAATGAATCCGAATCGCCTACGGAAAAAGCGGTCTCTTCAGTTCCCGACCAGTTCCCCTTCCCTTCGAAAACGATCCGGTACTCACCACTTTCCCTGATCTCATCGACCTCATCCGTACCGCAAAATACCCGGAAAACGTAATCGGACCCTTCTTCCAAAAGAAGATCACCGGGTGCCGTAAGTACGGGAGTGACCAGGATCGGGCCGCCGGTATACTTATAAGTCGATGCGACTCCCTTTACCTCTGCCACGGGATATACGTAAGAGCCGTCGGCGGCTTCGATCATCCTGTATATGCCGCTGTCCGGTACCGAAAGATATGCTTCCGGTACCTTCCCCGCAGTAAGAGCAGGATTGTCGGTGTATGAGTTTTCGATATCCGCATAGGTATGATTCAGTGTAACCGTCACATCGGCACCCTCTTCCCTGATAAGAGCCGGATGCACCGCACCGTCATAATCATTCATCACAAACCCTGCAAAAAGGCAGTTGTCAAGGCTGATCCGTGCTCCGGTAAGAGCGCTTCCCACGAATCCTCCGAAGGTACCATTCCCGCTTTTGACAGCACCCCGGAATACCGTATCCCTGATGGCGATGACGGAATTCCCGGCGGTTCCGATGATCCCGCCGCGATAACTGTTGGAATTGGTAAGCCCCGAGACAATAGTATCGACAACACAGTTTTCTATGATGTTACCGAAGCCGCTTACGTGTCCGGCAAGTCCCGCGGCATAACCGTCACCTTTCACGTTTCCCCTGACCGTCAGGTTCTTTATGGTCGCATTTTTCATTGCACCGAAAAGCGATGTGCCTTCTTCATCATAAGATTCCGCACTTATATTTTCCTCTATGGTCCTCAGATTTCCGTCAAAGACTCCTTTAAAGGGATGCCCGGCGCTTGCGAATGCCTTGCTTACCGGGTTGCCGCTGTTGTTAAAATCATCGGAGAGGATATAATAAGCATCCGCGTCCCAGCCGTAGGAAATGCATTCGGAAAACATATCCCAGTCCTCTTTGTCCCCGATGACAAAAGGATCCGACGCCGTCCCCTTTCCGATCGAGACGGCTGTCTTCAGCGTCCGGGCACCGGTATAAGCTCCGGTCCCGGTAAAGGTCAGTTCATAGATCCCCCTTTCCCTTACGGTACCCCGGGAAACTGTCAGGGTATAATCCTCTCCCTCCGACAGTACCCTGCCCTCCGGCGATGTGACAACAGGTGTAAAGGAGATCTCCTCTCCCGTATATTCATACCGGTTTTCCACCCCTTCGATCAGAGCATAGGAAAGGTCTCCCCTTTGCGTGGAAAAAAGGATCTGATCCGGATCCTTACCTGCCAGACTTTCGGCCGTTACGACCCCTTCATCCTCGTCGTTCCTTACATAATGAAATACACTGATCAGGTGATATTCGGAAGCGCCTATGGTACCGGCGTCGATGAAATCCCCGTTTTCAGACCAGCCAAGGGTTATCGGAGCTTTTTCCCCGTCTCTTACATCATCCGGAGTGTTCCTATGCGCGCGGCCGGGGCCGATATCGTATGTTTCCGGCTGATAGGAATCCGTTCCACCGCCTCTTGCAGTCACTTTGCCGCCGAGGATGCGGATATCTCCCATATGGCCTCCGTATACCCCGCCCATTGCAGCGCAGCCTCCGCCGCCGATTCCTGCAGCATAGCTTCCTCCGGTCGCGGTGACCTCGCCTCCTTCTATTGTGATGCTTCCGCCGCTTCCCCGGCTTCCTCCGCCAATGCCCGCGGCGCTTCCCCCGCCGGTTGCGCTTATGTGTCCGCCTTTTATGACGATCGTCCCCGCAGCGTTTACCCCGCCGTCATTTCCGCCGATCCCCGCGCATTCCCAGCTTCCGGTGGCGATCAGGGTTCCCTCGCCGTCAATGGTGAGGGCATTTCCGGAAGTCACCCGGATACCCTTTTTCGCCGTAAGGGTCGCTCCTTCAGCAAGGAGAAGGGTTGCGGAATCCGACACCTCGATCCTTTCTTCCACGGTCACATTCCCGGAAGCCAGATAGATATTACCTCCGGAAAGCCCTGTGGTTTCGGAGGTCACCTCGATACCGCCTCCAACCTTAAAGTCAAAGGAAGCCTGTCCGTAATACGGGCTCTTCCCGGTAACGGTGAGCGTATAATCTCCGCTGTCCTTCACATTCTGAACACGGCTACCGCCTCTCGTAAGGCTTTCCGTATAGTCCTCATCCTTTACAAGTTCAAGTCCTGCGGGGTCAAGGACCCGGTACTCCACCGGAATGACATCCCCGGTGTAAAGGATATAGGGGGCGATTCCCTCGATCACTGCCGTGGAGAGCGAAAGCATATCCGGCGGAACAAGAAGACATGTCCGGTTTCCCGGCAGATTTCCGGCCGTTACGGCTCCCTTATCCTCTCCGTTTTCGATATAACGCAAGGGTTTTTTTATGGAAATATCGCCGGAATGAACACGCGGAATATCATAAACATCCTCCGGATCTGTCCATCCGAGCACAAGGCTTCCCGCTCCGCCGTAATCATAACCGTTTACAGAGCCGGGGCCGATAGCATAGCGGTTATTCTCTCCTTTCCTTGCCGTGACTTTACCGCCGAGAATGCTGATACTCCCCTGAGCGCCGCCGGAAAGACCGCCGCCGGAAGAATCCCAGCGTGATCCCCCGCCTATACCGGGCGCATCTTCCCCGCCGTTTGAAAGGACCGTTCCGCCGTTTATGATGATAGTTCCTCCGCTTCCCGGTTCGAAAGAGCCATTGTTGCTTCCGCCTCCTCCGAGGCCCGGTGCGTATTCTCCGCCGGAAGCGGTCACATTTCCTCCGTTAATGGTAATATTCCCGCCGTTTCCGTATAAGCCGCCGCCGATCCCCGCGGAGCCTTTATTTCCGGTCGCAATGACGGTCCCGCCGTTTATCACGATCGAGCCGGCATTGCTTCCCATATCGGAACCGATCCCCGCCTGGTATTCCCCGGAATCCGCGATCAGAGTCCCTTCGCCTTCAATGGTGAGCCTGGAGCCTTCCTCCACACGGATCCCCTTCGCGGCGTTCAGAGTCGTACCCCCGGAAAGGATGAGTTTCACATCACCCTCGATACGGATCCTCTTATTCATCGTGACATCCCCGTCCGTTTCCAGTGTTCCCCCGTCATGCCACTTCGTTACGGAAGGGGTGACCTTCGCTGCATCTCCCACGGTAATAGGATATTCCGCCTGGCCGTGATAGGATCCCCGTCCGGTAATGGTAAGTATGTATTCCCCCCGTTCCATAACGGGTTCCGCGGACCAGACAAGGGAATAATCCATTCCGTTTTGAAGGACCGTTCCGTCCGAAAGGGTGAGCTCCGGTGTGATGATGATTTCTTTTCCGGTGTAGGGGTAGGAGTTATTAATGCCGTTAACTTCCGCTTCTGCGTAGGCCTTTTTCTCCCACTCGGGATAAACCGCCTCGAAATAAAGCCCGGTATCGGGGATATCATACGACGCCTTCCGTACGGATCCCACCAGATATTCGCTGTCGGTAAGATTCGGTTCCTGAGTATACAGAACGTCTCTCGTACTGAATGTCACATCGGCTCCCGGGCTTCTCAGGGCACCGGGGTAAAAGCAGCCGATCCGGGCATCGGTAAACCTTCCGCTGAAAAAGCAGTTCTCGATCGTAAGATCGGCTCCCGATTCGCTCCAACCGACGAGACCGCCGGCATAATCCTTAAAGTTGTACAAGCCGCCGTTAAAGATCGTATTGACGATCGTCAGCTTCGAATCCGTCGCATGCGCTACCACTCCTCCGACTATGCAGGATTTGTTGAGTTCCTTGTTATGAACGTTCACATTGATAAGGCAGCCCTCGACCCGGTTTCCTCTTAAGGCCTCTTTGCCATCACCCCTGAGGCTGTACCCGACAAGGCCGGACATATAGACACCGTAGGCCTTGTTTATGCCGGTAACCTCTGTATTCCGGATCGTTGCGCCGCAGATATACCGGAAGGGTGCAAGTCCGGTATTATCCCAATACTGATTGAATGAGTTTTCGTCGACCTGAAAGTGAAGCGTCCTGAAGTTTCCGTCGAAGGTTCCCTTGAAGGGATGCGCCTCCGTTCCCACCGTATTCAGTCTTGTAACGGGATGATCATGGTTGTCGAAATTGACTGACAGTCTGTAGAAAGCATCGGCTTCGATGCCGGCGTTGATATTCGAGGCGAAAAGGTCCCAGTCTTCGCCGTTCCTTATAAGATAAGGCTCTTCCTCCGTACCTTCTCCGTCCAGATATTCCGGTTCAGGCTCCTCAGCATAGCTTTTCCCCGTAAAGACATCTCCCGGGAACATTCCCGAAACAAGAGCAAAACCAAGAATAACCGCCGCGAACCGTTTGAACCATCTACCTGATTTCATGCTTTATCCCCCACATGCTCGGACAGACTCCGAAAAGAAAAACAACCCGTTATGATTATCTCATAAACAGGGCCGTCCGCACAAGAAAAATGATGCCCCCCGGGGACGGAGATTATGACCCCCGGGGACGGGGTTTATGACCCCCGGGGACGGGGTTAACGGTTCGTTTTATGTAAACCAAGGCCCTGCCCGGGCCGGTAAAACAGCGAATCGACTTCGTCCACAAGGCCCCAAAAAATGGACCACTAACCCCGTCCCCAGGGTTCAAAAGCGGAGGATGACGGTGGTGCCATCCCCGGCCTTCGATTCGATCCGGATATCATGCTCGAGACGGAGGCAGAGCTTCCGGCAAAGATAGAGCCCGATCCCGGTCGAGGCCCGGCCGGTCCTGCCGTTGCTTCCGGTAAAGCCTTTCTCAAAGGCCCTTTCGATCTCCTCCTCCTTCATCCCGATCCCATTATCCCGAACGGAAAGCGTCACCCTGCCGTCCTCATTCCCCGCTTCAAAAACAAGACGGAGCTTTTCTCCTTCCCGCGCGTATTTTATGGAATTATCGATGATCTGGCCAAGAATGAAGGTCAGCCATTTCCCGTCGCTTATCACCTCCGGCGCCCCCTCAAGGCCGCTCATGTCGATCGAGGCCCCCATCGCGATCAGGGCACGTTTCCTTGCCGTAATCGCATCCCCCGTTATGCTCGCAAGACTCAGTCTCTTTACGAAGTAATCCTTTTCCACCGCTTCACTCCGCGCGTAAAAAAGGGCCTGTTCCACACAGGCAGAGATCCGCTCCGCCTCATCTATCAGGCCGCTTTCTCCCACGGTATCCGTCCTGTGATTCTCCATAATCATCTTTGCCGTGGAGATCGGCACCTTGATCTCGTGAACCCAGGTCTCTATATATTCCTTGTATTCCTCGCTCCTTCTCCGGTAGTCCGCGACTTTTCCGGACATCGACCTTTCCATATCCGCAAGTATCCCGCGGATTTCTTCCTCTTCCGCCGTCTCCGGCTCAGGCATAAGATCGGCCACCAGATATTTCTCATCCAGCATATCCGCATTCAGTCTCAGTTCTTTAAGGAATCTCCGCTTTTGCGCAAAGTCCAGATACATTCCGAGAAAGATCCCCGCTGCAACCGCTGCCGCTACATAGATCATAAGATAGAGGGATGCTTTCATCGTCATGAGAAACACATCGATGGTAAAGATCAGAAATGCCCCGATCCCGGGCCAGATCTTATGGTCAAGAATATATTTTGAAAATTTCATAAAAGCATATACCCCATTCCGCGTCTGGTCTCAATGGCATCCTTTATTCCGACTTTTTCAAGTTTGGACTTGATCCGGGTCATATTCACCGTCAGCGTGTTGTCATCGACGAAGGCCTGATTGTCCCAGAGAAGGTCGATCATATCCCCTCTCGAAACCACTTCCCCTTTTCGCACGGTAAGAACTCTCAGGATCTGAAGCTCATTTTTGGAAAGATCGATCCCTCCCTCCGGCCCCAGAAGCCTTCCTTTCAGGAATTCCACTGTAAACCGCTGTCCTGATCCCGTTTCCACCTCGATCCTGTCCCCGGTTCCGCCATCGTTATATACTCTTTCCATGATCCTTCCGATCCTCGCAAGAAGGATCCGGGTGTTGAAGGGCTTCGGAAGAAAATCGTCCGCTCCGTTCGTAATGCTCACAAGCTCCGTCAGCTCCGAATTGTCACTGGTGATCATAATGATCGGAAGCTTTGATCTTTCCCTTATCGTCCTGCAAAGATGAAGGCCGTCAACTCCCGGAAGCCCCACGTCAAGAAGGAGCAGATCCGGTTTTCCGTTCAAAAGGAGCGAGATCAGTTCCTCCTCATCTCCGCGGGCATACTCCGAAGGAGGGATAAACCATCCTTCATATCCGTTGGTTTCAAGAAAGAGCTTCAGCTCGCTCCCAAGTTTCCGGTCATCCTCAAGAATACCGATCTTTCTCATTTCACTTCTCCGTTTCTTAAGGATAATAATATCAGATTATTTGCTCCTTTGCGAATCAGTCCGTCCGGATTTCCGTCGGAGTCACCTCATAATAGAGGATCATCGCGTCATACATTTCTTCCGGTGCGAATTTAAGCTGATAGGATTTTTTCACAAATTCCATTCCCGGCCGGTAATCTTCGCCGAGGCTTCCGGTGGGGATTCCCTTCGATATTGTTTCTTCAAGCCCGGATCCCTCCGGCGCATCTTCAAACTGGATAAGCCCGCACTTAAGATCAAGGTCCTTCATGCTGTATGCGAGGGGATCGTCCGAGCAGAACTCTTTGACCACTCTCCCGTCCCCGCCGGGGAGATTGCATTTGGTCAGGTAAAAGTCGGTTCCGATGGCATAGTAAGCGCTTCCGAGCTCATCATAAAGATCCTTTCCGAGAAAGGTGAATCGCGAGCTCTGATTCTTTGTCATATGCCCGTTGTGGCAGGCAAGCATCAGTTCGCTTTGATGTTCCTTCTCCTCAAATTCCAGAACCTGCTTTACAATGTCTCTCATACTGTCATCCCGGAAGCGGTTATAATCGGCCCCGGTGTTAAGATCCACGTAATATTTCAGTGCCTTTGCCGCGACCGAAGCTCTCAAATATGCATCCTTCCCCGCGGCACCGGCATAAGCTTCCATATTATTCTCAAGGTCCTTTTCGACGTCATCCAGAAAAGCTTTGATCGCGTCCGCCTTTTCTTTGGGAACTTCATATTCCTCCGTCCCCATGGTGCTTTCAAAGTTTTGCGTAAACTCCGCCCTCTTTGCGGGATCCGCGGCTTCGTAGAAGTTTTCGATCACGGCTTTATTGTCCATCCCCTTCTGGATATCCATTCCGTAGAAGCGGATCTTCTCATCCTCCGGTGCCGAATCGTTGTACTCCCGCATATACCGGATAAGATCCTCCATGTCATCGGTCCGGTAAAGCCGGTAGCCCAGATGCTTTGTGAGCTCATGAGTATCACCGTCGCCTCCCTGAATATAGTCATTTACAAGGGAACAGCCCCCGAAATCCCCCTCGATGATAAGGGCTTTGATCCCGTGCTTTTCATTGAGCACCCGGAATACTTCCTTTTTTGACTGCTGAAACTCCCGGTTCCCGTGAGTCGCCTCGCCGAGGGCCACGATCCTTACTCCCTCCGGGATCCGAAGATCCCCGATCTCCTTTACCGTGTCACGAAAGCCTTCCACCTCTTTTACTTCGGCCCCTTTGCCGCATCCTACGATCATCACGGCAGCGGCCAGCAGACTTCCGATCATTTTTAAAGCAATGTTCTTTCTCATTCTTTTCACTCCTTTTATCCATTCAGCGCGACAGAACAATGCGCTTTCCGTTCATATAAGTTGTAACAAAGTATCCTCCGTACAGAATCAGCATAACGACAAGGGCAAAGGCGATCCCCCATCCCATATTGATAAGGCCGAAGGCCTTCAGGGCATCCCTCACGAAGCCAAGGCCGAAAAGGGTCTGGATCAGGGCCACGATAAGCGGCAGGGCAAAGTTCAGAAGGATCTGCGTAAACAAGGTTTTCTTCTGCAGGTTCAACGACACCCCCATTCTGTCAAGGATCCTGTATCTTTCCACGGATTCGACCCCGTCCGAAAGGACCTTAAGTGCAAGGATCGCCGCAGCGGAGATCACGAAGATCACACCGATATAAAGGACAAGAAAGACCACCATCACCGTATTTCCGATACCGGAATCCCTTACTTCATTGCGGGTCGTCACCATGGCGGGCCCCATTTCCGCACCTGTCCCCTCCGGATCTGTTCCAAGACCTCTTTTTACCTCGTCATCAAAATCATAGCTTTCCGCTTTATCCGTCGTCACATAGTTCCCCGCCAGAATAAAGGCATAGGGTTCAAACGCATCCGGGTTCATTTCGAACGCTTCATCAGGCAGGATCACACAGGAACCGTTTGCTCCGAATCCGCTCATAAGAACAAACTCGTCGCGGCACTTTTCTTCGGCGGGAAGGTATTCCTTTCCCTGTATGATGATCGGATTTCCATCCGCGAGGGCCTTATCCGCGTATTGGGAATAGATGGCAAAATCACATACCAAAAGATACTCGTTCCCCCGAAGCTTCACCCTCTTCCTTCCGTATCTGTCCTGCAGCAGATTGTAGTCGCTTACGGAGATCACGCTCTGCGGATAATCCCAGTCCGCCATCCGGAAATTCTCTTTTCCTTCTTCCAGATGATCTCCGAGGAGCGATCCAAGCGTAATGACGCCGGGGCATTTCATAAGAGGGATCTCCGTATAATCACGGAAAAGCTTCGACATCTCAATGCCGTTTTCCCGAAAGACTTCCGAAGCCTTCCTCCCTTCATATCTTAAGGATACATCCACCGGAGTGCCGCCGTTTCCGACTCTGGCATTGACGAAGGTCCTGAGCGAAAAGCCGGTGGAAAAGATGACCAGCGAGAAGAACAGCATCAGGCAGATCAGTGCCATGGAAAGAGATGAAGAATTCAGATTCCTGCAAAACTGTCTTATCACAAAGAAATTAAGTTTTTTATAATAAAACCGTTTAAACCTCCCCAGAATATCAAAGATGAATCCTGCCATGGAAAAGAACAGCGCGAAGACCGCGGCCGCTCCGCCGAGGACACAGACGATGAACTCATTTCTCGAAAGTCTGTCCGGAAAGAAGCAGATCCTGATATCCGCGAAGGTCAGAAAACCGGCGGCGAGGACGAAAACGACTGCCGGGATCCAGCGATTCTTGAAAATGTTCTTTTCCTCTTTCTTCCCGGCCTGAAGGAGGTCTATCAGCTTATACCTTGAGACGGTAAGCGTATTGAAAACAAGCACCGCGATAAAGATCACCCCGAAGTTTACGGCCGTCTTCAGAAAAGCCGCCGGGGAAAAGGTGAAGCGGTAGGCCGTAAGGTCAAGATCGAACATGCCGGCTACGATAATGGAGAAAAACTGAGAGCCGAAGATTCCGAGGGCTGCGCCCGACACAAAGGATATAATCCCCACAAGTCCCGTTTCCGCAATCAATATCCGGGAGACTTTTCTTTTCCCCATACCGAGAAGCATATAGAGTCCGAACTCGTTTTTCCGGCGTTTGATGAGGAAATTGTTGGCATATACGATCAGAAGCCCCATGACGATCGCCACCATCACCGAGACTCCCTCGATGGCCCCGACTAGCATCTTCACCGCCTGATTGGTGGATCTTGAGATGCTTTTCATCGCCCCCTGCCCGTCAAGGGAATTGAACATATAAAAGATCGCAACTCCGAGGATCAGGGTCAGAAAGTACACCGAATAGTCCTTTTTGCTTTTTCCGATATTTCTTAATGCCATCTTAAATGAGTTCATTCATGCTTCCTCCAAGAACCGCGGACGTTTCCACGATCTTTTCGAAAAATGCCTTCCTCGGCTTTTCGGGATCCCTTAAAAGCTCCGTAAAGAGTTTTCCGTCCTTTATGAAGATGATCCTGGAGGCATAGCTTGCCGAAAACGCATCATGAGTCACCATAAGGATCGTGGATGAAAACTCCCTGTTAAGCTTCACAATGCTTTCCATAAGAGTGCCGGACGACTTTGAGTCAAGGGCCCCCGTCGGCTCATCCGCAAGTATAAGGCCCGGATCCTTCACCACGGCTCTTGCCGCCGCCACCCGCTGTTTCTGCCCGCCGGACATCTCATAGGGGAATTTCTCCAATACATCCCCGATCTCAAGGGTCGATGCGATCCTGTTTACCTTCTCTTCTATCTGTGCGTGATCCGCATTCCGGATTGAAAGCGCAAGTGCGATATTTTCATATCCCGTCATGGTATCAAGGAGATTGAAATCCTGAAAGATAAATCCGAGTTCATCTCTCCGGAACGCGTTAAGCGCGGATCCCTTTAACTCACTGATGTCCTTCCCCCTGATGAGCACCTTTCCCGAAGACAGTCTGTCAATGGTGGAAATGCAGTTAAGAAGCGTGGTCTTTCCGCTTCCGCTTGCTCCCATGATCCCCAGGAACTCACCCTCGTTTACCCCGAAGCTGATATCATCAAGGGCCTTGGTCACATTCCCCCTCGTTCCGTAATACTTCTCCGCATTAACCACTTCCAGAATCTTCCTGCTCATTCATATTCTCCCACAGATATGTTTTCCCGTATCATACGCTCCGGCTTTTTCGATCGCATCCGGCATCTTTCACAACACACTCCATCCTATCAGCCCCATGCGCGGCTGACAATTCATTTACATTACAGTTTCCTTACAGTTTTGTAAGAAAGGAAACACATAAAAAAGAAGCGCGTAAAAAACCGGCCCCCTCAGGACCGGTTTTTCGGAAAAATGCGGCAAGGTCTCATCCGAAACCTGCAGGATCACTGAAAATAATGCGCAAGGAATCTCGGAAGGATCGTGAATTTCGCGGTGATCTGTCCCGCCCGGCCGTTTTGACCCTCGATCACGAAGGACGCCTTTCCGGGCTTCCGGTTGTTCTTAAAGCTTTCTTCCACGATGCGGTAGTCGTCGGGATCGACCTCCGTCCAGACCGCGTTTTTCCCGGTCTTTCCGGTTTTGATCCTGAGGATGATCTCATCCTTTTGGGGAATGATGGCATTGCCCTTGTCATAATAATAATTCTTCTTAAACTCGACCTTTGCTCCCTTGATGCTGCCGGAACGGATATAGAATTCCGCTTTCGCGGTTCCCTCGTAGTTGCCCTTTCCGGTCACGGTAACGATCATCTTCCGGCCGGTCGGCGCAGCGGGCACGATATCGCCCGGGGTGACGGGATCGCCCTCTGTACGATTTACTTCCGCTCCGGCGTTCGTTACGGTCACATCTTCACCGTAGAAGTAGGCGATGCTCTTTTTATCATAATCCGTGCCCGCCTTCAGCGCTTTCCCGTTAAGATCCGTAACGGTGAGGGCCGTCGTATAATTGTCCGGTTTCAGCACGACCGCCTTGTCCGCGGCTTTCACCATGACATCCTGAAGAACGCCCTTTCCGATACTGAAATAAACTTTGCGGGTACCCTTGAAGTTTCCTTTTCCCTTAAGTTCGATCCTCGGCGCCTTTGAGGGCACGCTTCCGTCGTTTAGCTTCGTATTGTTCTTATAAACTGCCGCAACGGACTTCGTATTAAGTTCAACGGTTTCGTTGGCGGCATTCGTGAATTTCACGGTCACTTCGGGCTTTACGCTGCCCTTCCGGTATTTCTGTTCCGCTTCATATATCACACTTACGAGAAGATCCGGATCGGCATTGAGGTCGTAGGCCGTAATCTTTACGGACTTCTTTACGGAGCCGCTGTAAATGCCGCTTCCGACCATTTCCACGCTCATGTTCCCGACATTTATATTGTTTCCCTTCTTTGAAGGATCGGTGATGTAGCGGATGAAAACGCCGTCATTATGCGAATTGTACTCTTCTTCCGTGAGCACCGGAACATCCGTGACAAGTGCCGCGGATGATTCCTGATATGTGAAATATACCTTTCCTTCTTCGGCCGTATCACTCGTTTCGATCGTCTGCGCGGTCCCGTTGTAGGTAAGAGCCGCGGTCGGGAAGTTATGGATCTTCACTCTGTTCATCGGAATGCCCGTGATCTTAAAGGTCTTCTTTACCGAAGAACCGGCAAAGGCGTTCTTCCCCTCATAGATCACGGTCGCGGTCCCGGGCAGGAGATTATCGCGGTATTCCACCGTATAATCGGCGTCTTTTTCAAGCACATACTTCTGTGCTCCCGAGCCCCCGTTCGTGAACGTAAAGTCTTCCTGCACCTTTTCCGTCCCATCATAGGCAAAAGATGCGACAAAGCCCTCGGCCTTCATCTTATTCAGTTTATAGCCCGTGATCTTATAGGTCGCGGATTTCTTTCCTGCATAATCTCCGATTCCGGTCACGGTCAGCGTCGCGGTGCCGGTCTTCGTATTGTTCGTGCATTCCACCGTATAATCCGTGTCCCGTCGAAGCGTGGTGCTTCCGATCTTCACCGTAAGGCTCTCCGGAACAAGCGGTTCGCCCCTGTATCCGTAAGGCGCCTTCATGATCTTTTGGCAGGTGATCTTCGCTTTTTCGATCAGTTTTTTGTCGGTCACTTCCGCTCTCACGGTCAGATGCCCGCTGTAACTTCCGGTGCCCTTTTCCGCGTCATAAAGGCCGTCGATCCGGATCACGTAACAGCCTGCTTCATCAAGTCCCGAGAGCGGCTCACCGGTGTACCGGTAATAACCGTTTTCGTCTGTCTTCCACTCATCCCCGTCCATATCGGCAGCATAATAAGTGATCTTATAATCCTTATTGTTCGTAAGCTTTTTCGTTTTGCCGTTCACGATCCCGCTGACAACGGGAACCGGTTTGTAAACCGTGGTCTTTCCGTTCTTTACCGTATGGGCAAAGGAAGCTTCATCCGTCGCCGTAAAGTCTTCCTGCGTCATTTGGCAGGGCGCGACGGAGAGATAAAAAGTCTGTGTCTCCTTATAATTGCCTTTTCCCTTCACCGTAACGAAAGGCAGCTTCTTAAGCTGTTCCGGAGTCACCCCGCTTTCCTCATCCGTCACGAGTTTTCCGTCGGCCGCAAGCGTATACGCCGTCGTATTTACATTCGTCATGTTCTTTACGATCAGGGTGTAATCCTTCTTCTCCTTCAGCAGCACGCCGCCGTCATAGACGCGGATCACGGGTTTGATCGCGCTTCCCGTATAATCGTACTGGTATACCTTCTGCTCCGTATCACCGACATATCTTGAATCGTCCGCGTTTTCAAACACCACGCGGAGTCCGTCCGTGATCCATACGGGGTATAGGGTCGCTGAATCCTGAAATACCGTTGCTTCGCCGAAGTCATAATCCGGATTTCCGCTGTCCGCGGCAATGGCCCAGCCGATCTGGGTTTTGGGGGTCTCGCCTTCGGCCGGTTCGTAAGAAAAGAGACTGTCTGCGAGAGTCACTCCCTCTCCCTGACCAAAACGTACACGGTAGGAAGTCTCTGCCGAGGTTTTCCGGATCTCTCCGCTGCCCGGAATCGTTCCCGCCTCATAAGTCAGTGTGTAAACCCTGCTCCAGAAAGGATAGAGCGAAAGATCGCCGCTCACTTTCGCCTTAGCCCCGAGGACATAGGCCTTCTCACCGCCATCGGTAAGCGACCATCCGGTCTGTTCGTAATCGGTTCTCGTATAGGTCGCTCCCGGAAGGGTGACGAAAGTACCCATCCCGCCGAACCGGTCTTCGGGAGGCGTATCGGTTTCCGCTGCGTAATTACCGGGAAGACAGCTGACCCGGTACATTCTCTCCCATGCGGGGTAAAGGGTAATATCCCCATCCACAGTATATTTGGTGTTTGTATCCCCGCTCACCCACGAATAATCGCAGGTGCTGCCGTCAGCATTTTCAGACAGCCCGACCAGTCTGTACCGGACTCCGCTCTGTTCCGTATAATACCAGGAAGATGCCGCAGTGCCGGTCGTCGGGTAGCCAAACGCTTCGTCTATGCCCTTGCCGGTAAAATCGTAATCGGTATGCGGAACTTTCTTGTCGGAGAACGCGACATCCGATGCACTATGTCCTTCCGCGGGATAGTTGCCGTACTTAACGGTTATGACAGGTTTCGGTTCCTCAAATTCGGCCCATAGGGTCACAGCGGAAGATCCCATTACAAAACTGGTCTCAGCAGCGGCGGGATTCGCAATCGTTACTCCGCCGGCCTTGACTTCCCAGTTTGCAAAAGCAAAGCCCTCTTCGGGAAACGCTTTGATATATACGGTATCTCCTTCGAACACCTTGTCTTTTTGCAGATAGATACTGTATTGCGCATCTTTGTATGCAGACGCTTTCCCCTTCTTATAATCATAGGTGACCGTAACGGAAGACTTTATCGGGGTCTTCAGCTTTCCGTCTTTATCGATGGAAAAATCATCGGGATAACTGATGATGAGTTTATCCACCAGTGACTCTGTCATCCCGCCGTTGATCATCACTTCGCCGGCATTTGCCCTGCTGTTGTCATAATAAACGGAGATCGATTTTCCGTCCTCAACGGAAAGGGGAGTTTCATCCAAAGAATAAGCATAGATCGCGGGATAGGGGACACTGCCTGTGACCGTTTTAAAAATCCCGCCCAAAGCACCATTAATCAGAGTGCTTCCTCCCAGATAAAGGCTGTCAGCAGAACTATAAAGATAAACGCCATAACCGAATTCGGTATTCGTCGAGCTTATTGTACAGTTTCTGGCGCTTACCTTTATGTTATCCTTCCCGTTATGGTAGATCCCGTATTTCATTCCCGCGATATCGGCATCCGTTAAAAGGATCTCACCGCTGTCACAGCCGGTATCCCAACACTTGATCCCCGCGGACTCCTGGTCCTGATCTCCGGACGCCGCGGCACTTCCTTCGTTCATCGTAAGATGCCCTCTTATGCTCAGGGCATATGCCAATGTGTTTGAATTCGCTGCAGCCGTACAGCCGGTAAGGACAGCTCTGTCCAGTTCGTGCGTATTTAAGGATATTACACTGTCCAGATCAAATGCATTGCTCTTGGAGTTTCCCTCCGCTTGGGCCGTGAAACTGCAATTATTATAGGTAAACTCCGCTTTCCCGTCGGATTGGCATCTCACGGCTTCGCAGGTTGCGGAGGTGGACTCGGAGGTGCTCTCAACAGTGAATTCACAGTCCGTTATTTCAGCCGCGTCCGAGAAACCTTCCGTCTGATCGCCCTCCTGAGCCATGCTGAGCGCTCTCATTCCCCCGCCTGCGCCTTCCACCGATACCGTACAGTCGCTCATGGTCACTTTGCCGGTATATCCGCTTATGGATACACCATAAGCCATCAGGTTATCTGCATCTGCATTGGTTATTGAAACCGTGCTGTTCGTGATCGTCACATCTGCAACATAGTCCGCATTGATCATACGGGTCATATTCTGAGTACCGGATATGCCGTCAAGGCTG
>JAILLW010000118.1 GCA_024692955.1 Lachnospiraceae bacterium
TATGAAATGCTGCATGTGTCCGCAATGATCCTGCCGCTGATGTTTATCGCGATCGTGTTCGTATTCGCGCTGATCATCTTTATCATCGCCATGGTCATCATCCACTTCAGTGTCAGGAACTTTATCATGACCAATATGAAGAATACCGCGATCATGGAAGCCTCCGGATATACGGTAAGGGAAATGGTGCTGATCCTCCTTTGCCAGCTGACGACGGTCGCCTTTACCGGAAGCCTCCTCGGGTCGCTTCTCGGCGCGGCCTCCATCGGGAAAATGAGTGTGATCATCCTGCTTACGCTGGGACTTCCCTGGAATCAGCCGGTGGATCCTTTCATGGTATTTCTGACGGTGGCGGGCCTTACCCTTCTGGTAGGGGGACTGACGCTGCTTATCGGACGTGAATACAGGAAGACCACCGTACTTGAAGCTCTGAGGGGCGGGATCAACGCGCACAACTTCAAGAAGAACCGGTTTCCTTTTGAAAAAAGCATCTTTCCGACCGCGGTCACCCTTGCCCTGAAGGAAACCTTCGGGAGATTCCGAAGCCAGATCGGCGTGATCTTTATCATAATGATCCTTTCTGCGGCCGTCCTTCTCGGGCTCGGGATTGCCGACACCTTTTCCGATGATGACACGGTAATCAGCATGGCAGGCGTGGATAATGCGGATGCCGTTGTTTCCGGTGACAGGGCGATGGAAGCCAACCTGAAGACCATGTCCACGGTCCGCTCCGTTTACGGTGATACCTGGGACGGTCTGAACTATACCTCAAAGAAGATCCGGAAGGAACAGACCATCACCACGAGAGCCTTCACCGACACCTCCGAGATCAGAGGGCTTGCGATTGCGGAAGGGCGGCTGCCGATTCATCCGAATGAAATGATCTTTGCCACCAATGCCGCGTTAAGAATGAAGGTGAAGACCGGAGACACGGTTACGGTAAGGAGAGGAGACCGGGAGGAAAGCTTCCTTGTGACCGGCCTTTGCCAGGTGCTCAATAATATGGGCTACATGGCCTATATGACGGCGGAAGGAATGGAACGGGTGACCGGAAATCTTGACAGGTTCGACTATTATGCCTGCCTGAACCGGGGATGTTCCCTCGACGATTTTGAAAAAGAGTTCCATGAGCTTTATCCCGATAACGAAGTGGTCGACTTCAAGGAAAACGTGCAGGGAACCATCGGGATCGTGAAACTGGGGATCCGTGCCGTATCCCTTATCATCGCGGCGCTGACCTCGCTGATCGTGGCCTTTGTCGAATCCCTGATCATCCGGACGCAGATCACCCGATCCCTGAGGAATCTGGGCGTGAGCAAGGCCCTCGGATATACCTCGGGACAGCTGATCGTGCAGACCATGGTCTCCAATCTGCCGGCGGTGCTTATCGGAATGATACCCGGGATCCTTCTTGCCGCGTTCTATGGCGGAACGGTGATGAAAATCATGTTCGCTTTCTTCGGATTTCGGAAGGCGCCTTTCTTTATCAACAAGGGTTCCTACCTGATCGCGGCGGTTCTGATCGCCGGCGTCGCGCTCCTGATCTCGGGGATCATGGGGATGAGGATTCGGAAACTGGAACCCGTGAAGATGATCACGGAAGAGTAGATCTGTGGTATAATCGGAACGTGAAGGGAATCCCTTCGCGCTCCGACAGGCACTTTCGGCAGGAACTGGAGGATAAATGCATTACCGGTGTCTCATAGTAGATGATGAAGAAGAACTTGCCGGAATGACGGCGGAATATTTTCGGATGTTTGAGGTTTCCACGCAGTATGTTACCGGCGCGGAGGCCTGTTTTGCGTTCTTTGAGGAAAATACGGCAGACATCGTACTCCTTGACATCAATCTGAAGGACGGCTCCGGCTTTGATATCTGCAGGAAGCTCCGGGAAGATTACAGCCTTCCGATCCTTTTTATCAGCGCGCGTCAGAGTGATGACGACGTGCTGATCGCGCTATCCATCGGCGGGGATGATTATATCAAAAAGCCCTACAGTCTCTCGGTGCTGCTCGCGAAGGTGAAGGTGATCCTGAAAAGGATCGACGCTTCTTCAAAAACGGGCGGGATGCTGTACGAGACCGCATCTTCCGGGAATCCCGGATCCGGTACGCCTTCCGGAAACGAAGACAAAGCCGCGCCGGATACCTCCAAAGAGGAACTCATTCCGTTTTCCATGGATCCCTCCACCATGAGCGCGGTCCTTAACGGAGAGAGGATCTCCCTGAAGGCGAAGGAATATGCTCTTTTGGATGCGCTTTACCGGAGACATGACACCATCGTCAAAAAGGAAACGCTGTTTGAGGAGGTCTGGGGGGATATGTTTTTCGGGGACAGTACGCTGAATGTCCATATCCGGAAACTCCGTGAGAAGATGGAAGAAGATCCGAACGATCCCAGACTCATCCGGACCGTCTGGGGTACGGGCTACTATCTGAAACTCAGAAAAGACGACGCCCTTTGAGGGCATTTCACCCGACAGGTAAATCATGAAGATCAGAAAGATCGCCGCGGTATTTACCGTGCTGATGCTTGTATTTTTATATTTTCTGACCCGCCTTTATTTCAGGGCGGATTCTCCGACCAGGGATATCGTCTATTACAACGATCTTCTGAACAGGATCGAGGAGGAGCTGTCCGCCGGAAAGGACAGGGCCCTTATCGAAGAGGAATACGGCTGTGTCATCGTACTCGACAAAAAGCTCCACAATCCGGATCTTGCGGAGCTTTATGCGGATGAAGCATTTGTGCTGGACCTTTCCGTTGACGGCGAGTATGTGGGAAAGGTGGCCTGGAGGGACCGGCAGGAAGAGCGGAACAGCTACCGGAATGCCGTGCTTCGGACCTCTCTTATCATCTGGATATCCGTCCTTCTCGGAGGATATATTTTCCTTCTTGTCATCTATCTCACCTATATCCGGCCCTCGGATGCGCTGAAGGGCTTTTCCGAGGAGCTCGCGAAGGGAAATCTGGATACCCCGATCCCCATGTCAAGGAGCAGGCTTTTCGGCAGTTTTTCGGAAGCCTTTGACATCATGCGCGAGGAACTGAAGACCTCCCGGAAACGAAGGATCGAGGCGGAGATCTCGAGAAAGGAACTGGTTTCCTCCCTGAGCCATGACGTGAAGACCCCGGTGGCCGTCATCGATGCCACCTGTGAGGTCCTCGATGTGAAACTGAACCGGAATCTTTCGGAGCTTAAGGAGCGGGGGGCGTCTTCCGGAGATCTTGCGGAGATCCGGGATCTGATCGAAAAGATCGGGACCATCCGGGCCAAGGCGGAGACGATCAATACGCTGACGGCGGATCTGATCCGGTCAAGTCAGGAGGAGTCCGAGAAGGTGGAGATAAGGACCCGGGAAGAATTCTCCTCCGCGATCGAGGACTATCTCATACGGATCCGGAGCTACGGGCGCATCGTCCTTACCGGGCATATTCCCCGCTGCCTTGTCTATATGGACCGGCGGCGCATGGAACAGGTGCTCGACAATATCATCGGCAATTCGGTAAAGTACGCGGGAACCGACATCCGTGTCAGTTTTGATGAAGTGAAGGATATACTGATGCCGGGAGGAAGCACGGGAAATTTTATCCGGATCACGATCAGCGATTCGGGCCCGGGAGTCAGTGAAGAGGATCTTCCGCTCATTGCCCAGAAGTATTACAGGGGGAGCAATGCCGGCGAAAAGAGCGGATACGGTATGGGCCTTTACCTTGTGAAGCAGTATATGCTGAAAATGGGCGGCGATATGGAGTATTATAACGATAACGGATTTACCGTTGTGTTGATGCTGAAAAAGGTGTAGATTATGAATCATAAAGGAGGACTGCTATGAAAATAACGGCTAAACGACTGATCGTAGCTCTGCTTGCGGCGGTCGTCTTGTTTTCGGCATTTTTGCCGGTATCCGCGAGCGCGAATACGGTGGAAGAGGCGAAGATCCAGCTTCCCGATGCCACCGCGGTCATCACGGTCAAAAACGCGGATTCCGACGTGGAATACGGGGAAACCCCGGAAGGATTGCCCTGCTACTTCTTCTACCTTCCGAAGGACGGCAGCGTGATCTTCGATCAGCAGGTTTATCTTTACGGCTACAGGGACGGTACGCTGATCACGCAGAATGTGCCCGCAAATACGGTGGCGGCGCCCGGAGGCGATTCCGTCACCTTTGAGGTGATCGTTAAGAAGGACGGGACCCTGATAAAGAATGCGGGCGAATTCGCGAAGAGAGCGGATACTGCCGCCTGCGCCGGGATCTTCGTATTCGGGGTTAAGGACATAAAAAAGTGGCCGGAGCCCACGGATAAATACCAGCTCGCTTCCTTCGCTCCCGGAAAGTGGGCGGAAAAACACGCCGCGTCTTCCAACGGAGCCCTTTCTTCCGCGAAGATAAAGCTTCCCGGAGCTTCTTCCGTCATGACGCTTACGAATGTGAAGAATCAGGTGGGCTATCAGACGGTGAACGGCGTGACGAGCTATTATTTCTATCTGACCGATAAAAACGCTTCCGTGGCCTTTGACCAGGACGTGTACATCCTGATGCAGCTCGACAAGGAGGTCGGGACCTGGAGCGCTAAAAAAGATGAGAAGGGGATCGTCTACGAGAGCACAAAGCAGAAATACAAGGACCTGATCCTGTATGCCTCCATTCTGGAGGACGGAAGATATACCATGACCCGGGATGAAGCAGGAAAGGCGGCGAAGAAGGCGACGGCCGTGATCCTTTTTGACTCCGTTCCCGGCGTCTATGATGCCCTTCCGAAGCTTCCGATCTCAAAGTTCGCGCCCTGAACCGTCAGGCCGGGCGTAAGTTTACTGTTCCGAACCGGGGGTGCCTTCGAGCATCCCCATTTTAAAATGCTTCCGGCAAAGGGCCACATAGCTTTCGTTTCCGCCCATGACCACCTGCTCGCCGTCCCGGATCACCCTGCCGTTATGTATGCGAGCGTTGTTGGTCGCCTTGCGGCCGCACCAGCAGACGGTCTTTACTTCCTCGATCTTGTCCGCGATCTCGAGAAGGCGTTCGGAACCCGGGAACAGGTTGCTCTGAAAGTCGGTCCTTAGCCCGTAGCAGATAACGGGAATTCCGGCAAAATCCACCAGATCGGAAAACCAGTCCACCTGCTCCCGGGTAAGGAACTGTGCCTCGTCAACGATGATGGCGTCATAGATCTTCGCTTTTTCCCGGTCGCTTCCGATCTCTTCGATGAAATCCTCCACGAAAGAGCATTCCGCTTCGAGTCCGATCCGGGAGCGGATGATCTTTTCCCCGTCCCTGTTTTCCAGCTTCGGCTTCAAAAGAAGGGCGGAACCTCCGCGCTCGATATAGTTATAGCGCACCATCAGCGCGTTCGCGGTCTTGGAGGAGCCCATCGCTCCGTATCGAAAGTATAATTGTGCCATATATCCTCCCGGTTATTCAGAGGGCTTCGTAGCCCTCTTTTTCTGTGCGGATCACGGCTTTTCCATTTGTAAGTTCCGTGAGTCCTTTTATGACCCTGTCTTTTTCCGTGGTCCGGACGCGGAGACGGAATGAGACATTTTCAAGATATTCCGTATCAAGGAGAGTTATCCCGTTTTGTGTGATATAATACTGGATAGGGCCCACATCCGGATAGGCGGCCTTGACGGAAAGATCAAAGCAGGCGCAGACGGTCAGGATCTTTGCCTGTGAGAGGGCGTCTTTTACGGCCGATGAATAGGCCCGGATAAGCCCGCCGGTTCCGAGGAGCGTTCCTCCGAAGTAGCGGGTCACAACGGCAGCGACATTCGTAAGTCCCGCTCCGGTAAGGACCTCCAGCATCGGTTTTCCGGCCGTGCCGGAAGGCTCCCCGTCGTCCGAGGAACGTTTGAGTTCCTGTCCGGGCCCGAGGATCAGAGCGGTACAGTGATGCCTGGCATCATAATATTTTTTGCGGACACCGTCAAAGAAAGCGGCCGCTTCTTCTTCGGATCCGACCGGAAGAAGCTGCGAAAGAAAGCGGGATTTCTTCTCTTCGAAGGATCCCTCGCACTTATCCGCTATGATCTTGTAGGAATCAGGCGCCCCGGTATTCATACAGATTCCATTATTGCCGAATCTGCCGGAATATGCAAGAGATATCGCCTGTATGAAAGCGGAAGTACCGTCGGGAACTGCCCGCTTCGGAAAGGATAGAAAACCATGAGTAAAAAAAAGATCTGTTCCCTTTTTGTGATCCTGCTTTGCGTATCTTCGCTTTGCGGATGCGGGATACTCTCGAAGCCGTTCCTCGAGGCGGTGATAGGAAGAGATCATAAGGAAGAGACCATCGAGCTTCCGGATACGGATCCGGAGCCGGAAGAGGAAGACAGCGCGGACCCTGCGCCTGAGCCGGAGACGGATACGGAGAAAGAGGGGGAACCGGTTTCCGTATATTATGAGGAGGATTATCCCGGAGAGACTGCCGGGGCAAGGAAGGTTTCGGTCTCCGAATCCGATTATTCCGTGAATCTTGTTATCAGCGCGGCGTCTTCCGTAAAGGATTTTAAGCTCTACAGGATCACCCTTTCGAATGATGAGGAGGGGAAGGAGAATCCGGGCTTTGAGGGGAGCGAGGTTTATTCCGCTCCGGAGCTTACGAAGGATGAGCCGCTTCTTGTAACCCTCACTTTTTACGGCGATCTTCCGGAATATGCCTACTCCTATAAGGAAGACGGAAAGGATCTGTACTTTACCATTTCCCAGAGCGGAATGGACGGAAGCCTGGAGACGGCGTCCCTCGATAAGATCACGATCCTTGAGGAGGACCCGCTTTATAAGGATATGTCGGATTACCGCTTCCATTTTGCAAGCGGCGCGGGAGGCTGGGAGACAAGCCTTGAGATCGCTCCGGACGGATCCTTTAAGGGGCTCTATTATGATTATGACATGGGCGATACCGGAGAAGGCTATGAGGAGCAGGGGACCGTTTACTGGTGCGCCTTTACGGGGAAACTCGATACTCCGAAGGAGCTTGAGCCAAACCGGTATGAGGCGAAGATCCTTAAGCTTGACCGGGAGGTCGAGCCCGGGCAGGAGGAGATCAAGGACGGGCAGCGGAAGATCTATACGGATGCCTACGGACTGGAGGGAACGGATAAGCTCATTATCTATGCGCCCGGGATGGATACGAAGCTCCTTCCGGAAGATTATGTCAGCTGGGTCTACTGGGAATTCTACAATCCCGAAACGGGCGAAACGGATCTTTCGGAAGAAATGTCTTTCTACGGGCTTCTCAATCCGGCAAACGGCGACGGCTTCTATTCCGAGTGTATGCTTGAAAACCATACCGTCTTAAGCACCATCCCCGATTTCCCGGGCACGAAGAACGTACGGGACGATTATGATGACAGCGACCGGAGCTATACGATCATCGACCGCTGCATGGATGATTTTTCGATCTTCAATTCCTGCTTCTACAATGAGGAGAAGCTGGATATCGTCAAGGACCGCGACCGCATCGTGGAGATCTGCCTGAAACGCGTGATCGGGGATGAGGAGGCACAGGATCTGAACGTATACGGGATCGAGGACGAAGACTGGCTGGAGGATCTTGTAAGACAATGGGGAGAGCCCTGCATCTACGCGACCTGGGATCTTGACAGCGGGGTATCCTATTCGGCAAGGATCCTTTCATTTGACCGGTTCCTCTATATCTATGCGGTGATCACGGATGAGGGCACGCAGTATATGAACGGGGAGGCGGAACGGTTCCTGCTTGGCGGCATTCAGACTTACGGCATTTCCAAACCGGAGCACCATAAGTTCGGAATGATAAAGAGTACGGACTCAAAGGTCGACAAAAAGATCCTCGCCGAAGTGCGGAGCAGGACTTCGACGGACGGGAAGACCTATTACCTCGTGTCGGACGAGATCGAATTCGTATCTTCCTCCGATACGGAAAAGATGGAGGAGTACGGGCTCAAGGAAGAGGATATGGACAACGATTACGCCATCTTCGGCGAGGACGGAAAGACGACGGACTACCCCGTCGCGGAGTATGCAAGGTTCTACCTTCAGGACAGGAGGCTGAATCCCAATTCCGCCTATTCCCTCATCGGTACGCTGAATGACGGCCCGAAGGAAATGATCATGATACTCTACCTGAACGAAAAGGGCGAGGTGGTCTTCGGGTACGAACCCTACCTCCCCTGAATGAATCCCGAAAATGGCCCCCCGGGACGGGGTTAGTGGTTCATTTTATGTCAACCTGGGTTCTGTGCGGCCCGCTCAATGCAATCCTCCGGCCTCATGGAAGACGGGACTGCCGGTTTCTAAGCGCGGCCGCCATGTGTTCAGATGCCTGCGGGTCGCTCTCACGGGCATCCATGCCCGGTGATCGCTCGGAAGCACATCCGTGTGCTTCCGCCCCTGATTCAAGGATGCCGCACCAAGAAACCGACTCGTGCACGGCCTTCGATCGGGCCTTTGGATCCTCTTCGACCGGACATTCAGTGCCCGGCCTTATGGCCCAAAGCCCTCTCTTCAGACCGTTGCACTCGTCAGTCCCGCTTCAAAGTCGGCCTCCGGATTCATTGAGCGGCCCCGAAAATGGCCCCCGGGGACGGGGTTAGCGGTTCATTTTTCAATGACTATATGAGTAACAAGGCAGATTTTTATGAATATCTCAAGGATGCGGAGCTGGGCATCAGCACCAGGGGACGGATCGAGCGGCATGCCGACAAGAGCAAATATCCCTACGAACCAACTTCCTATTCCGTGCTGGACCGGCTTTGCGACAGCGGATACCTGAATGATAACGACTGCCTGCTTGATTACGGATGCGGAAAAGGGCGGGTGGTATTCTATCTGCATGAGCGGATCGGATGCGAAACCATCGGGATCGAGATCGAACAGGACTTTTACGATGATGCAATAGGCAACCGGAATGATTATCATGAAAAAACGCAAAAGGATACAGGCAGGATCCGCCTCTTTCGCGCGAAGGCTCAGTCTTTTGAAGTGCCGGAAGAAGTGACTGCCTGCTTTTTCTTTAATCCGTTTTCTTCGGATATTTTTAAGAACGCGATGGCAAGGATCCTGGAATCCATGCGGAGATATCCGCGCAGGGTACGGCTGTTTCTGTACTATCCGGGTGAAAAGTATATGAACTGCCTGTCCGGGACCGACGGGATCCGGCTGCTCGATGAGATCGACTGCAGGGATCTTTTCCCGGAAGAAGATGACAGGAACAGGATCATGATCTATGAAATCGGGGAATCGGGATGAATAAACGAATTCTTTCTTCCGTACAGATGATTCCGATCAGCTTCTTCGCGGCGATCTCCATGGCGGTATTTCTGGTGGGACTTCATTATAAAAAAAGGACGATCAACAATCCGGAGGGGCATTTTTCATCGGTTAGGGAGGCTGATCCCCTTTCTTTTGCGCTGATCCACCGTTTTTCGCTGTTCTGAAGCCTTGCTGCCTGTTGTTTTGGATTGCTGAAAAAATGCTTGACAATATGGCCACCCGGATTGTATATTAATAAGGCAGTCTTGAAAGCGACTGTCATTGGGATCTTAGCTCAGCTGGGAGAGCATCTGCCTTACAAGCAGAGGGTCATAGGTTCGAGCCCTATAGGTCCCAATTTCCAACTTAAGGGTTTTTAGGTTGGAAAGGACAGCACGGCGGGGTAGCTCAACTGGCTAGAGCGTCCGGTTCATACCCGGGAGGTTAAGAGTTCAAGTCTCTTCCCCGCTATTTTATTGAATGCTTCAAAGAAAAGAAAGCCTGAAAGATGATCAATCTTTGCAGGCTTTCTTTTTTGCTATGGCTCAAACACCGGCTTTTCCGCGTATTATCCGTGGCTGCTGGTTGACATAAAAATGGACCACTAACCCCGTCCCCGGGGTCCACTAGTTGACATAAAAATGGACCACTAACCCCGTCCCCGGGGTTCATTTCTACCAGGCCTTGCCGCCCGGATTCGTGGAGGAATCCCCGTCACCTTCCATATCGAAGTACTGCCGCATGGAATCCTGCTCATCCGAGCGCTCTTTCTGAGCTTCCTCCTTCTGCTGCTTGATCCGGTCCTTGATCTTGTTCTCTCTGGAAGAAGAGCCGCCCTGACTGTTCTGATCCTGGTCCTGGGACTGACCGTTGTTGTTCTGCTGATCCTGATTCTCGTTGGGCTGGGCTCCCAGCTGATTCAGGAGCTTGTCGATCTCGTCCTTCAGTTTCTGGGCTTCCGGATTGTGCCCGTCCTCGTCATCCGCATGGGCGCAGTCCTTTTCGATCAGGATCTGCCGCGCGGCCTGAAGGGACTGGACCGTCGGGAAAAGGGTCTGCTCGGAACCGAAGTTTTCCCAGTCGATCTTTTCGAGGATGGAAAGAGCAAGGTTCACCCGGATCGGGCATTCCTTACCCTCGGGAATGAATTTCTGAAGCGCCGCGTAATAATAACTCAGCGCGGAATCGAAGTCGCCTTTCGCGTACGCGATGTTTCCCAGATTGTAATAGGGAACATATCCGCCGGGGAAGTTCGGATGAAGCAGGAACTGCTCCGCCTTTGTGGCGTCCTTTCCCTTCCGGATCAGATCACAGCTTATGGCCCCCACCGTATAACGTCCCGCGAAAAACAGGCCGGAGAGCAAAAGGAGGATCATCAGGGCAAGGATGACCCCGTACAGTATATGGGATATGGGCCTTTTTGATTTATCCTTTCTTTCCATCTGTCTTCTCCGTGCGGAGTACAAGGAAAAGCTCCGCGAATAAACATAAAAGAAGGGGCGCAAGATAATAGTAATAGGTATCCGTATAGGAGATCACGCCCGGCTTCCTTGTGAGAATATCGTTATTGGAGGATTTGAGCGCCGTCACGATCCGTCCGACGGAAGGCGCGGAGGTCACGTTCAGATACTCCACACCGATATCCTTCGCGATCTGCTGAAGTGTCTCCTCATCGATCACGGAAACGGCATCCCCGAATTCTTCAAAGTCATATACGAAACTCCGCTCATAACGCATCTTCCCGCCTTCTTTTGTCCCGAAACCGAGGACCGCGCCGCCGAAGACATAGTCCCGCAGGCCTTCGTAGGAGGAAAGCTCGTCCCCCGTCGTGATCTCGCCGTCACTCATAAAAAAGACCACGGCCTTCCGGTTTTCCTTTTTCGCGGAAGATTTGAGGAGGGACTCAATGTCGTTATAGGGAATGTTCATGTCGGAGCCCACGCTCATATAGGGGCTCAGCTCTCCGATGTTTTCAATGAGGGAATCCAGTGTCTCCCGGTCCTGCGTAAAAGGAGAGCGGATAAAGGAATGATTGTCAAAGGTAACCAGGGCGATATTCGCTCCCGGAAGCTCATTCATGATATAGCGGCAGGTGGCTTTCGCGCCGTCCATCCTGACACCGTTCGGATAATCATTGGCCCACATACTGATGGTGCTGTCGACCACGAGAAGAACGTCCAGATTGCTCAGACGGATCTCCGCGTTACGGTCCTCCCGCATGGGCCGAAGCCCGATCACGAAAGCAAGGATCACCGCAAGGAGCAGGGGCGTGAGCAGCATCGCTTTTCTGTTCAGTTGTTCCCGGCTTATAAAGAACCAGACGAGTGCCGCAATGACAAATACTGCCGCGAACACGATCAGGATCCATACCGGAATGATCGGAAATGTCTTCATAATCTCAATACTTAAGCGCGATCCCGCACAATCCCGCAACGGACAGGGATACGAACAGGATAAGGAAAGGCACCTTCGGCATATCAAGAGGCTTTTCCGTCACCAGTTCATCCACGGTCATGGCCTTGTGATGACGGATGCTTTCCACGATCCTGCCTACCGTGTGTTCCGCGCTTTCCACATAGCATTCGCCGCCCGTTGTCTTGACACTGTCGGTCAGTTCCTCAAGGAAGGCGGCATATTCCGATTTCGAATAATCCGGATAATAATTCCGCTCATCCGGGAAGATCGAAAATACGGTCACCTTGTTCTTCTTGCAGAGCGCGCAGGCTTCCGGAAGCTTCGGGGTCTCCTGGCCGAAGGCGGAATCCGCATTGTCCGTAGCCATGATAATGATCCTGGTGCGCTCGCTGTCACCGATGGAAGGGAAACTGTAGAGGCAGGACGCAAGTCCCTCACCGATCAGGGAGCTTCCCCGCTGCATATTGTTCATCAGTGTACCGGTCTCGAAATACCGGAGTTTTTTCGTTAATTCCGTATAATCCTGATATTCCTCTTCGGACATCTCGCTTACATAATCATATTTTTCAAAACGCTCCTCGTATTCCTTCTGCATCGCGAAATAGCCTTTCAGCTCCTCGAGACGCTGGACCACGTAATCATAATCATCGGTCATGGGAACGTAGACCACGGAAGAGGTATTGAACATCAGAATCCCGAAGCGGTCCCCCTGAAGCTCGGTCACGATATTCTCAAGATAATCCGCAAGCCCGTAATTCAGCGCGTACAGGGAATAGGAGACATCAAGGCAGAGGAAGATATCTCTGCGCTGAACGCCGTTCGTGACCTTCTGTACGCTGAAGGGGCGGGAGGCAAGGAAAAGCCCTCCGATCACGGAAGCGGAAAGAGACGCGATCAGGGCGATCCTTAAGATCCTTCTTTGAAGGAAGAGCTTCCGGTATTCGGGAAGCGACTTTACAAAATGGGTGTTCGCCACCCGGAGCCCGCCGGAATAGGTGCCGCGTCTTCCGGGAAGAAAGAGGCAAAGGAAGATGAGCGCCGCCAATATGAGGATCCCGATCGCGGGAAGCCAGGGATATTTTATAGCCATTGTTCGATCATCCTCCGGGTAAGGTTGCAGCTTTCCCTGAAATCCGCATCCGACCATTTCGCGAATTCCGGCTCGTAATAGTCATTGACCAGAACGGAAAGCTTCGCGATGTTCGGCTGGTTCTTCTCCTCAATCCTGAGTTCGGAAAGGGACATCTTCAGGGTGTTTATTCCGGTCACCTGCTGTACGTAGCTTCGCGCGATCGTACTGAGCTCCTGATAGGCATCCCTCAGGGTGATACGGTTTTTCATCCGCTTCGTAAGGAGTTTGTCGATCTTATTGACATACTGCCGCTTGAGAGCGTAGAAGCCGGGCCCGGAAACCACGGGAAGCTTCCTCAGATTCGGATCGGCCGAGGAAGGGCGCACCTTTACAAGCACCACGATGCAAAGCACCGCGAGAGCAAGAAGAAAGAGCCCGAGAAGGAGCCATACGATATTGAACAGCATGGGTGGCTGCAGTTTTACGGTAATGTATTCATTCATATTTTTTGCGTTCAAAAAGTTCCATGATCCGGTCAATGATCTCGGAACCGCTCTTTAAGAGTGTAAAGCTTACCCGGAAACGTTTTGCCAGATCAAGAAAATCCGCAAGGATCCGGCGCCGGACTTCCTCTTCGGCCGCGCGGAGCTTCTTCGAGCGGGTAAAGATCCTGTCGGCGTAGGAAAACTCCGCCACATCGAACACGCCCTGCCCGGTATAGAGGGCATCCTCCACGCAGAAGACATAGATGTCATGGCGGGAGGAAAGCTCCGTAAGAAGCGGAAGGGTGATTCCCTTAAGCCCGTCAAGATCCGTAAGGATCATCAATACCATGCGACGGTGGATCCGCTCCGTTATGCTTTTCAGAAGGCCCTCAAGCGGCATTGCCGAGGGAAGATCGATGGTGGAGCCCAGATTTCGCATCAGCTGCTCCAGATGAAGGGTATCCGAGCGGAAAGGAGTCATCTCGATCCCGCGCTCGTTGCTCTGCATCAGTGAAAAGTCACAGCCCTGCCGGCCGAGGATATAGGCAAGGGCGCCGAAACAAAGGAGTGTAAGCTCCGCCTTGGACTCCCCCGCGGGAGTATCGGCGTCCATCTTCGGACCGGTATCCGCAACGAAGAGGACATTATGCTTTTTCTGCGCCACATACCGGCGGATCAGGATCCTGTCCGCGCGGGAAGAGGACTTCCAGTCGATGTCATGAATGTCATCCCCGGGATTGTATTCCCGAAGGTCATCAAAATCCAGGCTTTTGCCCCGGACATCGGAACTGAAGCTTCCCTCGAGGATATTCGAGGTCTTCCGGTTGGTATACAGAACGATATCCCTGCTCACACGTGCAAGGTAATCATAATCAAAGATCATAACAAAGGTCCTTACGGGGTCTTGATCCCGGCGATCAGCGCGTCGA
This sequence comes from Lachnospiraceae bacterium, assembly GCA_024692955.1. Lineage (GTDB taxonomy): Bacteria > Bacillota > Clostridia > Lachnospirales > Lachnospiraceae > JAILLW01. The sequence continues at coordinate 14,135 of JAILLW010000118.1, forward strand.
TGATGTGCTCCACCGGTACGTTGTCCGCGGCCGCGATGTAATTCAGCGCGATCCTGTGACGGAGAACGATATGGGCGATCTGCTTGATATCATCCGGCGTGACATACTGGCGTTCATTGATGAGAGCCACGGCCTTCGAAGCCTTGAGGAAGGCGATGGAGGCACGGGGGCTTGCGCCCATCCGGACATAACCGCTCATCTCGGGCGGAAGGAACCGGTCGGGACTCCTGGTCGCCGTAACGAGGGCGGAAATATACCACTTGATGCTGTCATCCACATAGACCTGCGAGGTGATATCCTGAACACGGTCCACATCACGGATCGTGAGAACGGGCGGCTTCTTTACAAATGCCTTCTTTTCGATGCGGTTTAATACCTCCACCTCTTCCGAAGCATTGGGATAGGAGATGACTTCTTTTAACATAAACCGGTCGGTCTGTGCCTCGGAAAGGGGATAGGTCCCTTCCTGCTCGATGGGGTTCTGGGTCGCGATGACCAGGAAGACGTCTTCAGGCATCGGATAGGAAGTCCCGCCGATGGTCACCTGCTGCTCCTGCATGGCCTCGAGCATGGCGCTCTGTGTCTTTGCGGAGGAACGGTTGATCTCGTCGAGAAGGACAAAGTTCGCGAAAACGGGGCCGAAAACGGTATCAAAGGCACCGGTCTGACGGTTGTAGACCTGGGTACCGATGATATCACTCGGCAAAAGGTCCGGCGTGCACTGGATCCTTGAAAACTTTCCGCCGGAAGCGTCCGCGATGGCCTTGGCCGCGGTGGTCTTGGCAAGTCCGGGCACGGATTCGATCAGGATATGTCCGTCCGCCAGCAGCGCCGTGATAAGGGAATTCCGAAGCCGGTCCTGTCCGACCACGATGCTCCGGAAATAATCCGTGAGCTTCCTGATCACGTCCTGCGTAAAAGCGAAATCACTTTCCGGAATGTTGTTTTTCATCAATTGCGTATTCATAATGGTCTCCTGTGATATCGGTTATGATTCCAAACTTACAACCCCGTATTATACATCATAATCAATGCATTTGTACATATCATCAAGCACATTGGCATTGAAACAGGCCCTCCGGTTATAGAGGGAGATGACGGATGAAAGAGAGGCCGCGTCAAAATGCCCTTCCTTCTTTTCCCGAAGAACACTGAGCATAAAGACCAGATTCAGATGAATGATGCCGAGCAGGGTGTTTTTCCGGAAACTGTAATCCTCATAGCTTTTCAGATAGTAGAGATAAAGATAATAGATAAAGTAACCGGCATAAGCCTTCGAAAGCTCCGGATAACGGCCGGCAAATGAAAGATATAACTCCTCCCAGCCGTTGTTCGAGCTCATTCTGCCCTTATATGTTTCAAAATAGAGCATGCACATCTTATAAAAGGAAGGATCCGTCTGCTTCAGGCGCGGATGAAAGAGCGAAGAATCCATGAGGTCCCGGATCGTTTCCGAAGAAAACGGAAAGAAGCGGGCGGAAGATCCTTCCGGATGTCCGTCTCGGAAGGTTTCGCAATAAGCGGAAAAGGGGATCCGCAAAAGATAGTCCGTCTCCCGGTTAAGATAGGAATCCTGTACGGATCTTGCGTAGGATGCCGCGGCCGTAATGAGGAAAGCGAGGCGGTCGAAGGAATCCGCGGTCCTGAACGTGCGGATAAGATCCTCTCTGGAATCCTCGAGCAGCTTTAAGTAGGCGTCATCGTCATTCGTAAAGATCATCGGTGTCAGGGATTCTCCTTCGCCCGCGGTCAGGAACAGGTCATCGAGATGCGAAAGGAAAAGCTCTGCCGCATGGATGCAGGAAAGATCCGCATAATGCTCCTCGAACGGTCCGTAATTCCGGTAAAAGCGGGGATACATCCGGCAGACCTCGGGCAGAAAGTCATGCCCCTTTTTCAGCTGCAGTTCGCAGAGCCCGTCCGCCTGATGAAAAGGGCAGGTTCCGGAATAGGGATTGAACGTTTCTCCGGTAAATAGCGTCGCCCGGATGAGCTTCAGCTTCAGCAGGCTTTTTTCCTTCTGAAAGCGCAGAACATCCTCCTCCTCGAGCGGGATCACCCACCCGTGGCAGCAGTTTTCGGGGCAGTCCCCCGCGAGACATTCGAATTCGTGATAGAATGAGATCTCCCGGATTTCCATAATGGATTAAGTATAAAACAAATGTGGCAATATGGCTAAACTTTTATAAAAAAACAGCCGATATATATAGCGACAGGGAGGTGTCATTTACAATCAAACGGAAACAAGGAGGTTTCCGGGAAGACCGGTAAAAGGATGTATCACAGGGAGGTGATCGGGATGACAGGTATCTACATTATTCCGCCGTCCGCCTTTTCGGAGATCGGAGCAGTCGCTGCGGCAGTTCCGTACAGAAGTTTTAAAAGAGACGAAAGACGCAGGGACGATTCGAAAAAGAAAAAAGGCTCGGCATTTAAACAAATCTTTGAAAAGGAGGCAGAAAAAGACCCGGAGCAGATGGGGTGCTTTTTCGAGGCGAAGGCATGACGGGAAAAATGAATATCGAATGAACGGTTCGGACAAAGAATGCCGAACCGTTTTATTTTGCGATAAAAAAAGACCGGGCGGAGCGGATCCCTGCCCGGTCTTCGTATTTTAGTTTCAGTACCTGTCTCAGTCGGGAAGCGACTGCGTAACGGGTACTTCGTTCTTTTTCTCGTAGCAGCTGAAAGTATCGCTGATGAATTTTTCGTCCTCTTTCTTCGTAAAGAGGGAGACGACCGGTACGATGATGAGTCCTGCGATCATCGTGAACGCGCCCGCATTGATCGGGGACTGAAGGAGCGCGGGAAGCGTGCCCCTGAACAGCATATTGTAGATCATGAAGCCGGCGCCGAAGATGAAGCTTGCCATGCAGGAGGCCTTCGTCGTGCCTTTCCAGTAAAGACCGTAGAGGAACGGAGCGAGGAACGCGCCTGCCATTGCTCCCCAGGACACACCCATGAGCTGCGCGATGAAAGTGACGCTCGATTTATACTGCACGATCGCAAGCACGACCGAGATCGCGATGAATACGACGATCAGAGCGCGGATCCAGAGGACCTGCTTTTTCTCATCCATATCCTTGATCACGGTGCTTTTGATGAAGTCGATCGTAAGTGTCGAACTGGAGGTCATGACCAGAGAAGAAAGGGTCGACATCGAAGCCGAAAGCACGAGGATCACGACCAGACCGATGAGGGCCGGCGAAAGGTTCGAGAGCATGGCCGGGATGATCGCGTCAAACCCTTCCGTCGCAACGTCCACGGAATCCGAAAAGAGTCTTCCGAAGCCGCCGAGGAAGTAGCAGCCGCCCGCTACGACGCAGGCGAAAAGGGTGGAGATGATCGTGCCCTTAGTGATATTTTTCTCGGATTTGATCGCATAGAATTTCTGAACCATCTGAGGAAGTCCCCAGGTACCGAGCGAGGTCAGGATCACGACGCCGATCAGGTTCACGGGATCGGGTCCGAAGAAGGAGTTGAACACGCCCGGGGTAGTGCTGACGGACGGATCCTCGATCGCGGCGAGACCGTCGAGCGCTGCGAGGAAGCCGCCCTGTGTCTTTAATACGGCGAGGATCACCGCGATGATGCCGAAGAGCATGATGATGCCCTGAATGAAGTCATTGATCGCCGTGGCCATATAGCCGCCCGCGATGACATAGATACCGGTCAGGATCGCCATGACGAAGATGCAGACCGTATAGTCGATGTTGAAGGCCATTCCGAAGAGTCTCGAAAGACCGTTATAGAGCGAGGCCGTGTAAGGGATCATAAAGATGAAGACGATGATCGAGGCCGCAAGTTTCAGCCCCTTCGACCGGAACCTCGTTCCGAAGAACTCCGGCATGGTCGCCGAATTGAGGTGCTGGGTCATGATCCGGGTACGCCGCCCCAGAACGCGCCAGGCAAGCATTGAGCCCAGCATCGCGTTGCCGATCCCGATCCAGGTCGAGGCGATCCCGTATTTCCAGCCGAACTGTCCGGCGTAGCCGACGAAGATAACGGCGCTGAAATAGCTCGTGCCGTAAGCAAAGGCCGTGAGCCAGGGGCCGACCGCGCGTCCGCCGAGCACGAAGCCGTTCACGTCGGTCGCGTTCTTCCGGCAGTAAAAGCCGACACCGATCATGATGCCGAAGAAGATTACCAGCATTAAGATTTTGATGATCATTTCCGATTTCCTCCAGATAGTTTAGCGCTTTAAAGCGTTTAAGCTTTAAACCATTATACACTTTAAAGCGGAAAAGCGCAAGGGGGAAATATTTATAAAAAGCTATATCTGAAATCCGCTGAAGAAGTCGTTGATCTCAACGGAAAGAATCTTACTTAATGCCAGCAGTTCCTCAACCCTTATATTGGCAATCCCGCATTCGATCTGTGAGTAGCTTCCTCGGGATATCGGGAGTCCCAGAAGTTGCATTTTTGCAACGATCTGTTCCTGAGTCAGATGGTTCGCCATTCGGTAGGAGCGGATGTTCTTGCCAATATTATACTGGTCGCGGTCTTGACGGATTTTCACAGTTTTCTCCAATCGATTTGCTACATATAATTAGCAATACCGTATTGAGATTACTCTATGGATACTGTATAATTGCTAGATATAACTAGCAAAACGGATTTTCAATATTCGTTGGGATTTGATGCGTTATTGAACAGGAGGATAAGAGATATGTTAGGTATGCTGGTAGCCGTTATTGTGTATTTTGCCATGCTGGCTGCAATGTTTGTGTGTATATACAAGAATGCAGTCCTTGTTGTCTTTCCTTTCATAGCATTTGCGTGGGGCTGGGATCTCAACCCGATTACCAAGTGGGCAATTCTGGATGGAGTTATCTTTGCAGCCATAGCGCTTTTGCTATGCTATCTTATGACGACAACGACTCAGCTTGGCATTCCGCTCTATTTTTTGTGCTATACACTGATCCTATATCTGGCGGTTACTCTGGCGCTTCATACTCTTCCCAAGGTAATCATAGGAATGATCATTGTCATAGGTGGTGGTCTCTGGACTATGATGGATCATTCAGATTCAATGGAATACTACGACGGCAATCTGATTGTCAAAATTATCTTTCGGCTTCTCGGCGGAATTATGTGGTTCTTCACTGTTCTATATAATCAAAGCTATATTATGCATGCGATCAAATATGAATCCGAAGGCTGGAGAATACTGCTGAACGATTCGGATTTTCCTCAGGCATTCCGATTGGGACTCCCCTATGTTTTCATAACTTTTGTGGTTACATTCCTTATTGTAGGTGCAGGAATTGCAATAGATGTCATATCACCGAAATTCAAAGAAGACATAATTGAGCCTTCCGGACCGATTGACGAACAACAGTAGTATTAGTGGTGAAACAGAAAGGATAAGGCGACCATCACAGGGAGCAGATGAAAAGGACATATGAGAATGAAAAGAATTACGGTATTTTGCATTGCGGCAAGTCTGGTGTTTTCTATTGCAGCCACAGGCTGCGGGGCCGATGGGGCGGCCAAAGCGGACAGCGCCATTATAGAAGATGAAAAGGGGAGTACTGCGGAAGACGAAAAAGGGAATAAAGTACAGGAAGAAAAGCAGGAAGCATCTCCGGAAGAGGATAAAGTTGATCTGGACCTTGAGACGCATATCATCTGCGATGAACTTGAGATTCAATGTGACAGCCGCGGGACTTATGAGGACACGGGGTATTATGAACCGGAGAAAAACTATGGGTTTGAAGGAGTTGAGGCGGATATGGTCACCTGGACCTATACCGAACCGTACGAATCGGATGATACTGTGCAGCTGGATCACATATTCCGGTTGTACACAGGAAATGACGGGACTCTGGGATTCATGGATTTTCATGAAAACATCGGGTATGCAAGAGTGCCGATGGGGGGAGGAGACCTGAAAGTTAACCTGATCGAAGATGTGGGACCTCTGGAAGAGGCAACAGAGAAGTTCAATGATTTCGATTGCAGAGGAAGGTATGAATTTGCAGCTACCGGTCGATCTCCGGAAAAGTGCGTGAAGAGTCAGGTGGGCATCCTGTTTTATACCGAAAATCAATGCTACAGCCTGCTGGCGGAGGTAAATCTGCATGGCCCGAAGGATAGCAATCTTTCGGTAGTTAATGAGAAAGTGCCGTCTCCGTATGATGACCCCTATCTTCGATCCATTCTTGATTCGATCCGGTTTGTAGGGAAGATAAGTGAGGTGTCCTGGATCAACCCCTGTTTCGACGAAGTACTTGGGACGATGCATTTCTGGGAAAAAGATGACCTTTCCTTATCAACGGAGGGGTTCATAGCGAAATTCGGACAGCCGGATGAAACTGAGAAGGATACCATAAAGTACCACGTGAAGGACGAATCCGGCGGATATACGGCAGTATTGCAGCATTACGAGAATAACGAAACAATGCGCTTTTTCGCACGAAGGGATGCGGATACGTTTGAGAAAAAAATGGGGTCGGAATCGGATCTGGGCAATCTGAGCAGATTCGGAGACTATGTGGATGAATTCAATGTGTCTGATTATTACAAGATTGAGCAATATGTGGAAGATATATCTACGAGTCAGATATATGATAACAAAATTTATCCGTATGAAGGAATGGCTGATTTCTATTCTCTGGATAATTATAAGGAGTTCACGGAACTGCTGGGAACGGGGAATATTGATACCATTTTGTATGATCAAAGATCCAACGGGGTCAGTATTATTACAATCCGCTGGATCTATCCGGAGAAAGGTCTGACGATCTTTGCGGAATTTGATGCATCATCCGGAGAGCGCAGAAAAGCCCAACCTATACGGAACGAATCTTATATCCCGAAATCCGGAGAAGATACCCTTACGGAATCGGGAAAGATAGAAAGGTACATTGAATTCGAAAGAAGCAAGGACGGAAGCTGTACTGCAACCCTGTATGACTATGTATGCTTTGACACGGCTCAGATCGAAAAAGCGAAACCCGGCGACACGATCACATCAAAGGCCGGAGGCACTTTTAAGGTGGTCACGCTGGAAGAAGCCTGTGAACCTATCGGGGATGATCCGGGATATTACAGGGGGAGCGATGAATGGGCAAATGTCGGTGTTGAGGTGGACGGGAATCCGTATTTCCTGAACAGATCCATGGATGTATATTACGCGGAGGATTCTATGTGGGGGCTTCACATATATACGAATCCGCGCGCGTTCAGCTTTACCTTGAATGATGAGATCGAAGTTGATCTTGACAGAATCATAGCGGATGGCGGTGCCATGAAGATCACGGGAACCGAGTTCATGGAGATTCCGACGAATCCCTCCGGGAATTCTGATTGGGAAGAAGGAATATTCAAGTATAAGGGGCATGAGATCATTAAGCCGGGAGAAGTCATTAATGGAATGGCTGTTTTTGAAGACGGTACGCTTAAGTCGATCATGCCGGAATGCAACAGCGACCTGGTGAGCTGATTAGGAAGGCTGCTTAGGAAGATATAGTGATAATAAACACGGAGGTGAATAAAGTGTTTTGCCCAAAATGTGGAAATGATATGAAGGATGCGCTATTTTGTCCAAGATGTGGGGCACCTGCTCCAACGCCTAATTCTGCACAAGCACCCGGGGGCGCAGGCAGTCAGCCTGTTATGCCGCAGACGCAGAATTACGCGAATATGCAGACCGGAATGAATCAGACAGGAAAAAAGAAAAAGCCGATCGGACTGATCATCGGGATTGCTGCAGCTTTGCTGTTTGTGTTGGTTATTATGCTCTCGGTGATGACAGTCAGGAGCTTAAAGGCCGGATCAGATCGAAAAGAAACGGCAAAGAAAACTGAAGCATCCGGGAAAAAGGAATCATCCAAAGAGAAGCAACTCAGGGAGGAAGCTTCGGAGTACTATCAGGATGAGTTTGAGATGACTGAAGAAGAAGCGGATGAAATGGCCGAAATCTATGCGGAGATATACGGCGATCTTCAGGATGATGACGATGAAGAACAGGAGAAAGAGGGAAAAGCCAATGCCGGCTTCAAACTTTATGATGTGTCGCCCGAAATTGCTTCATCCAAGCTCGGAGATGAGATCGTTCAGGTCAATGATTGTGTATTTCATATGCATGAGGATATGAAATTGCGCGAAGTGATCGACCGGCTGTCAGAGAGCGTGCCGGTTACGATAAGAGGAGATGTTACTGAGGATACTTTAATCAAAGCGGGAGACAGTATTTCATACTCGCTTGATGATGAGAATGGGGAAGAGTTATGTGCCGTGACAGGATGGAACGGAACGGAAGATTATGCGAGTCCCTTTGATTGCAATGTGAGAATGATATGGCCGCCGGGGGACAGGCACAGCAAGCACGTTTTGAATTTCTGGTATCCGGGAAACATATGTGCCGCGATCTATAACCCGCTTGACGAATCAATTCTTGCTTCTGAGGAGTATCTGGAAAGATCGGAGGAATATCCGAGAATGACTTTCCAGAATGCAAAGGAAACCCTTATGGGAAAAGGCGCTGATTCCGTCATTTTCGTAGACAAAGATCCATATTTTTATACGGATAACGTATTTCGTGTGGCGGCGTTTTCAAATAAAGATATGCCCTATTGGAACGAGGACAGCGAAATGGATGAAATATTTATCTACATATTTCACGTTAATATGAACAACGCCAAGGTTGAATCAATGAGTTTAGGTAAAGTGCCATTGGAGAAATCGGAAGATCTGCTGAAAAATACGGGTGTTGGGCTGGTTGATTCGGTTAACATTCTGACGGCTGATGCGATCAGTAATCAGATAGAGGAAAGGTGCACGGAATTCTTGATCAGCGAAGGTAAATGCGATGCTACGGCAGTTTTGCTCGGCTATTACAGGGAAGTGTACACCAATGATATTTGCGCAATATGTAACACGGACCGGGGCGACTTTGTTCCCATTAAACTGAGAAAAACCGGGAGTAAGGAAATCACTATAAGCCTGACGGCGGATGGAACGCTGGAATTTGGAAAATTCCAGATTCTGACGGCAAAAGATGATCTGAAGACGTTCATAGAAAAGCAGAATTACTATGCGGCGGTAGATGAGAAGTGATTATTGCATAGTTGTTAATACTGTATCCGCTGTGCTTTGATCTCCGCCGGAATTACTATGGCAGTAGCTCAGTAATGAAGGTGAGCTGCTGGTAGGGAATAATTACCGGCATAGCCAGCTATCGCTTGTCGGTGTGTGGTGGAAATTTGTATCAAAATGTGAATTTATGAGGATGGAAGGGAAATGAATAAGAGACTTGCTTTATTGTTTTGTATCATAGCCTGCATGATTGGTGTGATGTCCATGACCGGATGCGAATCAGGAAAGAAAGCTGAGCTCGAATTGAATACATCCCAACCAGATATGGGAAACAATACGGAGATGTCTAACGAAGATCGGGAAATGAATGAAGACCGGGAGGAAACTCTTTCGGATATGCAGGAAGATTCGGATCAGAAAAAGACAGAATGGGAGTATTATGACTGCTTGGACGAGGTTAAGGAACTGCAGCTGCAAAGGATTACCCTGATTCGAAAAAAGAATATTAAAGGCGAAATTTCAGAAGGAAGAAGACATCGGATCAGCGCAAATGCTCATATGAAAGTTCAAATCGATGATAAGGTCTTTACGCTTGGGGAAGACACAATGAAGGAAGTAGTAAACACGTTTGAAAAGGATGGAAGCTATAAGATTGAAAATGCTGATTTGGATAGAGAGGATAAAAAGCCTGCAGTGCTTATTCTATACAAAAACGAATACCGCTATTGTCAGTTATGCTTCAGTCCTGATTTAGATGTTACGAAGCGGGGTGATTTTTTTCTGAAGGAAGTGAAATGCGAAAGAGGAATGGATCCCGATGATGTTGCAAAAAAGAATATATGGTTTCAGGGAGGCTTTCGCCTTGATGGAAATAATATGACAAAGGAAGATCTTGAATCCTTTTTTTCGGAAAGAGGTTATCCGGTGATCGATTTTCCGGATAACAGTGATTATATTAATCGGGAACGCGGCTTGATGAGGATGAAGAACCGATATGTCTTATATGCACTCAGATATGATGTTAGGGAATTAGGGACGGGAAATGATGGAGTGGTAACTTATGTTGGTACCTCATACAGTTTCTACACAGAGGAAGGATCAGACAGGATTACAAGCATAACTTTATATGATACACCCATAACAGCGTGCGATCATTCGTGGATTATGGGAAGAATAAAGAAAGCCGGAGGAGGATATGACGAAGCTAATTATATAGTAGATGATAACGGTAATCCGCTGGTTGACTATGAAGGATTAAGTGACGTATTGCAAGATATACCGAACTCACCGCTCCCGAACAATTGGCAAGGTGAATGGCTGAATGCTTTAGTTGATACAGATCCTCCGGCTGTCCCTGATTAAACTGTGGATTCGATGAGCCGGATGACGTAAAGAATGAAACTGACGGCCGCAAAATAGCGCCTCGCGAGAGAATGATTACCTGAAACACAAACGGACCCGCAGCCATACGTGCCTGCGGGTTCGTGCTTTTCAGGATCCGGCTGCGCGGGCGAAGCAAAGCATCTTAACAATCCAAATATCGTCCGATATTCTAATATTCAAATCGGAGAAACGTTTGCATTGCAATTACAGAGTACGATATAATTGAAGGAAAAATATGAAGAGAAACTGTTTTGGCCAGGTGATTTCGGGACGCAAAGTTTTCCTTGATGAGAGTCCGATGTTTAGCAGTCCCGGCGGGGCTGTTCAGTATAAACATTTTCAAAGCATAGCAAATGAGATCGACCAAAAGAAGATCATGGAGGTTGATTATGACGATCGATAAGGAAAACAAATGCTTATCCGAGTTGGATGCCATATGCAGAAAACACTTCGGGCAGGATGAATACTGTCTTCACGGTCCGAAGGAAAGCGCAGTGTGCATGGAAAAACGACCAGACGGATGGAGCGTTTTTGAAAACGAGAGGAATTCGAGATACGATGACTCCCTGTTTGACAATATTGTCGAAGCCGCTCTGGATTTTCTGAAAAGGCTTTGTAAAAAAGAGGATTATGTTCAGATCAAAGACAGTTATCTAGATGCGATCATCGAGCAGAAAATTGCCTGAGTATCTTCTCGCGCATAAAGCGGAGGTATGTTATATGCTGTTTACGGAATACAATGAAGCTGGTGTGATGGAAGTATTGCGGGAAGAAGCCTATGAAGACGGGCTCAGTGCGGGTGTTGAGCAGGAGCGGGCTTTGATGGAGCAGGAACGGAGCCGGGCAGATGCGGCAGAAAAAGAAAACGGAATCTTAAAGAGTTGGCAGGCTGAACTCGAAAAGAAACTGATGGAAGGCAACGGGTGAGGATATGCTGTTTACTTAAACAAAGAATCTCACAGCAGGAATGAAACGGAGCTATTTTG
>JAILLW010000120.1 GCA_024692955.1 Lachnospiraceae bacterium
CGGAGATCACGGAGAATAATCTTACCGGTACCTGCGCGGAGAAGGAAAGCGGCGTTCAGATCGAATGGAACCGCGAGACCGGGGAGCTTCAGGAAAAAAAGATCGCTCTTCCGGAGGGCTTTATCGTATCGTTCGATACCCGCGGGGATATCCGTTACAGCGAAGATACGAAACGATTTGAGACCTCTTATACCGGAAAGAACATTAAGCCTTTGGTCATCACGGCAAGCGAAGGAACGCAGCTTGTCGAAGGCGTGGATTATACCGTAAAATACAGCGGCAATAAGAATGTCAGCACGAAGAAGAAGCACGCGAAGGTTACGGTGACCGGAAAGGGCAATTACAAGGATAAGAAGACGCTTGATTTCTATATCGTTCCGGTGAACATCCGGAAAGCGGAGGCAAACGGCACGCTTACGATCGATCCGATCTATGTGGAAAAGGGCAAAAAGATCGCGCCGGTGATCCGCTACAACGGCTATACGCTCACTTCGAAGGAATATAAGCTGAGCTATACCGGAAAGGCGAAGGCATCCACCACGAAGGTCAGCATCACCGGAAAGAACGGATTCACGGGAACGATCGAGGATGTACCCGTTACGGTCATCTCCTCCGACGAGGTGAAAGCCGCAAAACTGAAGGTGACGATCAAACCGGATAAGCATACCTTCCAAATGGTTCCGGATCCGGAGAATCCCGGGAAGTTTATGCCCGAAGAGCAGACTCTGACGGTGACTTATACGGAAACCGATGAGGACGGAAAACCGAAGACCATAAGCGGTGAGCTTACCGTGAAGGATGCTTCCGGAAAACTGCTGAAGGCGGGAGATCCCGACGATCCCGAAGCCGATTTTACCATCAGCTACCTGAACAATGACAAGGCCGGAACCGCGACCGTGATCATCACCGGTCTCGGCGACACCTACCGCAGCGCGAAACCGGTTAAGAAGACGTTTAAGATCGGTGCGGATAAAAAGACGAAGCTAAAAGCGGAGCTTGAAGATTCCGAAGAAGTACTGACCTATAACGGATCTGCCGTGAAGCCGAAGATCAGGGTGTCGGGGGTTGATGATCCGGAGAATATCGGATCGCCATCGGCAGACGGAGAACTCTTACTTCCGATGAGCAATCTGGTGCTTACGGAAGGAAAAGACTATAAGGTCACCTATTACAACAACAGGACCCCTGATAGAAAGAAGACTCCGGGATATAAGATCACCTTCCTCGGAAATTACAAAGGACACGATCCGATCACCGGAGGAACCTTCGCGATCCAAAAGGCATCTTTCGAAGCCTCGGATCTGGAGATCCATGTCTTCGATATGGTCTATAACGGGAAAGGAAAGTATCAGCCGGCACCGTTCGTTATTTACAAGGGAAAGAAGATCCTTACAAAGAACGATTACAGCGTGGACTATTATGAAGGCGCAACAAAGGTCACGGGCAAAAAGATGTCGCTTCGCGAGGGAGAAAACAACCGCACCCTGTCCGTTCGCATCAAAGGAAAAGGGATCTATGCGTCGAATGAATGCGAGAAGACTTATGACGTCATAAGGAAGACAGACAATCTTATTGACCTCTCAAAGGCGAGGATCGTCGAGGAAGGAACGAACAAGGCGGTCGGAAACCGGACCTATACGGGATCCGAGATCAAACCGGAGATCGATGTTCAGATCAAGGTTAACGGGAAGTATGTGATCGTGGATCCGGAAAGATATGAGCTCAGTTATTACAACAATACGTCGAACGGAAAAGCGACGATCCGTGTGGAGAGCAAAGAAGGTACCGATACGGCCGGTTCAAAGACGGCCACGTTTAAGATCGGATCAAGAAGCTTTAAAACCCTCGAAAAGATCCTGAGACAGCTCTTCGGATAGCGGGAGACGGTATTTCCCTTATCCCTGAAATGCGCTTCCGAAGAGGCCTGCCGAAGAGATCGGATGATCTGCGGTCAGAAGATGGGCGCAGTCTCCCATGGCCTGAACGCGGAAATAAACCTGATCTTCCCAGCGCTGCTCCGTGGTAAGGATCGTAAGTGAGGTGGGCGGAAGATAAAACCCGTGGCAGAGTACCTCGAAGGGAATATTGATAAGGTGTGAGAGGATAAGACAGGTCACACCGAGGTGGCAGAAAAAGACAAGAACCGGCTCATCGGGATCCGGAGCGTTAAAAAGCCTGTTTTCCTCACTTGTTGTGGAAACGATGTGCCTCATGTCGGTAATGGCCGGATTCCGGTAGAATTTCCGGTCGCGGTGATAACCGTAGGAGGCAAGAAGACGGTCGAATTCTTCGATCACATGATAGTATTCCTTCTGAATGGTCTCATTCTCGAGGATGCAGGGGAATTTCAGAAACCCGTCTTCGAGACGGAACATATCTTCACATTCCGTCCAGTCCGAAGGAACAAAGTCCCAGGGAACTCCGGACCAGCCGCAGAAGCGGTCATAAACCTTATAGGAAAACTCGCGGATCCAGGGGAGCTCAACGGCTTCCCTTTTTACCTTGTCGAGGGTATAGGAGGCGGTTTCCTTCGCCCGCCCCAGGGGGGATACATAGAATTCGGTCACATCCCATCCGCTGATCCTTTCGGCGGCAAGGCGCGCCTCCTCCCTTCCCTTTTCCGTCAGGGCGTCGTTTTTATAATCCGGTTCTCCGTGTCGTACAAAAACAAGTTTCATATTGAAATCCTTTCCCGGACGACCTTCCCGGCCGGCCGCTATCCATACTAACACAGCCGTAACTTCCTTCGCAAGCGCTCCTTTTCGGATGGGAGGGAATATGATATAATGGCCGAATGGAGGTGAAAACAGAATGAGAACCTATCTGGTAACAGGCGGAGCCGGCTTTATCGGCTCGAATTACATTCATTATATGTTCCGTAAATACGGTGATGAGATCCGGATCATCAATGTGGATGCGCTCACCTATGCGGGAAATCTGGCGAATCTGAAGGATCTTGAAGACAGGGGAAACTATACCTTTATTCATGCGGACATTACGGATAAGCCCGCGATCGGGAAGATCTTTAAGGAAAATGACATTGACAGGGTAGTCCATTTCGCGGCGGAATCCCATGTGGACCGCTCGATCACCACTCCGGAGGTCTTTGTGACGACGAACGTTTTAGGGACCGCCGTGATGCTTAATTCCGCAAAAGCCGCCTGGGAGAGACCGGACGGCACCTATCCGGAGGGAAAGAAATTCCTTCATGTTTCGACGGATGAGGTTTACGGCTCCCTTCCGGATGACGGAAAGTCCTATTTCTACGAGACGACTCCCTATTCTCCGCACAGCCCCTATTCCGCAAGCAAGGCCGGCTCGGATTTTCTTGTGAAATCCTATATGGACACCTACCATTTTCCGGCGAATATCACAAATACATCGAACAATTACGGCCCTTATCAGTTCCCGGAAAAGCTTATTCCGCTCCTTATCAACAATGCGCTTTCGGGCAGAGAACTGCCTGTTTACGGCGACGGTATGAACATCCGGGACTGGCTCTATGTGGATGATCACGCGAAGGGGATCGATATGGTTCAGGAGCAGGGAAAGCTCTTTGAGACCTATAACATCGGCGGGCATAATGAGAAGCGGAATATCGAGATCGTACATCTTGTGATCGATACTCTTCTTGAACTTCTTCCGGAGGATGATCCGAGAAGAGCCAATGTCAGCAGGGATCTGATCCGCTTCGTGGGTGACAGAAAGGGCCATGACCGGAGATATGCCATCGCTCCGGACAAGATCAAGGCCGAGATCGGCTGGGAGCCGGAAACGAAGTTTGAGGACGGGATCCGGAAAACCATCCGCTGGTATCTTGACAATCAGGAGTGGCTTCAGAATGTCACCAGCGGCGACTACCAGAGTTATTACGAAAAAATGTACAGCAACAGATAGGAGCGTTTATGAAGGGAATCATTCTGGCAGGAGGAAGCGGAACCAGGCTTTATCCGCTCACAAAAGCCATCAGCAAGCAGATCATGCCGGTTTATGACAAGCCGATGATCTATTATCCTTTATCCACCCTGATGCTGGCCGGGATCCGGGAGATCCTCGTGATCTCGACCCCCAGGGACCTGCCGGTCTTTGAAGATCTTTTAAAGGACGGCTCACAGCTTGGGATGCGGATCGAATATGCGGTCCAGGAATCCCCCCGGGGGCTTGCGGATGCCTTTATCATCGGGGCGGATTTTATCGGAAACGACACGGCGGCGCTGGTGCTCGGTGACAATATCTTTTACGGGCAGAGTTTTTCGGCAGTGCTGAAGAGAGCGGTGGCCCGTACGGAAAATGAAGGCGGCGCGACGATCTTCGGTTATTACGTAAGAGATCCGAGGGAATACGGCGTTGTGGAATTCGACGGGAACGGAAAGGCACTCTCCATTGAAGAGAAACCGTCGGATCCGAAGAGCAATTTCGCGGTTCCGGGACTCTACTTTTATGACAACCGTGTCATTTCCATCGCGAAGAACGTAAAGCCTTCCGCACGCGGCGAGATCGAGATCACAAGCGTGAACAATGCCTATCTGGAGGACGGAAAACTCTATGTGGAGCAGCTTGGGCGCGGATTTGCCTGGCTGGATACGGGAAATCACGATATGCTGCTCGCGGCGGCGGAATATGTATCCTCCGTTCAGAAAAGGCAGGGATTGTACATTTCCTGCATCGAAGAGATCGCCTATAAAAGAGGCTTTATCGACAGGGAACAGCTGATCGCGCTTGCACAGCCCCTGTTAAAAACGGATTACGGAAAATACCTTATGGATGTTTCGGAGGGACTCTGATCATGGGAAAGATTACGGTTCAGAAAGATTGCGGAGGGATCCGCGGGCTTTATGTGATCGAACCCGCCGTCTTCGGCGATGCGCGTGGATATTTCACGGAGACATATAACTATCGTGATTTTAAGGAGGCCGGCATTGACTGCGAATTTGTTCAGGACAATCAGTCCTCCTCCACAAGGGGAGTCCTCAGGGGACTTCATTTTCAGATCGAATATCCCCAGGACAAACTGGTACGGGTGATTAAGGGCGAGGTCTTTGATGTGGCGGTGGATATAAGGGAAGGCTCGGAAACCTACGGGAAATGGTTCGGGATCGTGCTGTCCGCCGAAAACAGGAAACAGTTCTTTATTCCGAAGAATTTTGCCCACGGCTTCCTTGTACTGTCGGATGAAGCGGAGTTCTGCTATAAAGTAACGGACTTTTATCATCCGAATGATGAGGGCGGATTCATGTGGAACGATCCGGGGATCGGAGTGGAATGGCCTCTTCCCGAAGGAATGACGGAAGATGACCTGATCCTTTCCGATAAAGACCGCCGTCATCCGCCTTTTTCGGAATTCCGGAAGACCGGTTCCTGCTGACGGATGAAAGTGTTTCTGAAAAAGGCCCTGCCGGATCTTGCGGTGATCCTGATCCTTTTTGGCACGGCCTTTTTGCTCTATCTTTGGAGAGGTTTTCCGGGCGGCGGAAGTGCTGCGGATCCGGAGGCGACGGTTATTGTGGAATCCGGAGGCGGGCTTTACGGGACCTATTCGATCCGGGATGAGGAAACGATCATAGTGGATTCCGCATACGGCCATAATACGATCAGGATCGAAGACGGCGCAGTCTTTGTTACGGATGCCGACTGCAGGGATCATGTCTGTATGCGCTCCGGAAAGATCCGGAGAAGAGGGGAGAGCATCATCTGCCTTCCGAACCGGCTTACTGTCCGGATCACGGGAAAGGGGGAGGACGGATATGACGCGGTTGCCTATTAAGAACCGGCTTCCGTATCTTGGCGTACTGCTGGCATTTTCGCTCATCCTCTCCTATGTGGAGTCGATGATCCCGCTTCCCTTCGCGGTGCCCGGGGTGAAGATAGGACTTTCGAACCTTCCGGTGCTTCTTTGCATTCTGATCATCGGACCTGCGGACGCGCTTTTCCTTGCGGTATTAAAGGCTCTGCTTTCCTCCCTTCTTTTCGGGAACGGAACGATGCTGATCTACAGCCTTGCCGGGGCGCTGTCAAGCTGCCTTGTCATGATCCTTTCATCGGGATGCTTAAAACTTCATGCTCCGGCCATATCCGCTCTGGGGGGAGTCTTCCACAATCTCGGACAGATGACGGCGGCAGCCCTGATCATGGGGCTTAAGGGTCTTTTCTGGTATCTGCCGGTGCTGATCCTTTCGGGGCTTATAACGGGACTTTTGCTGGGGATCCCCGCGGAGCTTCTGCTCCCGCGGATCAGGAAGATCATAAATAAAGGAGAAACGATTTGATCGCATATGTAAACGGTATCCTGGAGGATATTCAGGAAGACCGCGCAGTCATTGATGTCGGCGGGGTCGGATTCAACGTGTTCA